>QHUV01000053.1 GCA_003222065.1 Gemmatimonadota bacterium
GTTCTGTGTTTCGATCCATGTATGGATGAAAGCGACGCGCGGAAGCTGCACGACATGTGACCGCACGCTCGGCGCGGCCGCGACGGCGACGCCCTTCATGCCGAGTTGTGAGACCGCGTCGCGCGTGGACGCGGAATTGTCGACGAGATACGCGCCGGCTGCGTAGGTGGTGCCGTTGACAATGAACGCGCTATCGGCGATCGAGACCTTCGCGCCGCCGACCTTCCATGGCAGCATTGCGGATCGCCAATCGCCGGAGTGCGATACGATGAGCGTCGCACCGGTACCCGCCACGTTGCCAACGACATGCGCATCGTCTTTGAGCAATTGCATTGGCTTCGTCAGCACGGTCGAATCGGCGATCGTGTGCACGGTGACATGACGCAATTGGTCGAGCGACCATCCCGTATCGTCGTAAGGTGACGGATCATCCGGCCGGAATTTCTGAACGGCGAGCACCGTGCGAATGAGCGCGGTGTAGGGCTGGTCCATGCGCACGATCCAATCGCCGACGTTGACATTCACCATTCGTCCAGTGCGCCCGCTGTCGGCGCGCGCAGCGGCTGAATCGCCACGGAACGACGAACGCATATGGCGCCGAAGTCATACCGCGCTCCACCATCCGTGTCGCCTTGAGCGCGAAGTTCTCCACGAACGTATCGCGGTTATCGGCCACGAATTTGAGCGCTACCAGAATCCCAGACTGCTGATAGTTGATGTTGCTCCGAATGCACCATTTGATGCCGTTCACCGGCGGATTCGGCCGGTACCACTCCTTCGACGTCGCTGACCCCTGCAGGTTCACGATCTGACAATCGGCGCCACCGGACGTATACGTCTCGTAGAACTTGCCCATCGAGTTCCGGAACTGCGCGATGCCGAGCATGTAGTTAGGCGCCCAGCCATCGTAGAATCCGTGCGTCCAAACCCCCGGCAATCCTCGTTTGGTAAGCTCGTTGACTTCCTGATACGCGAGCGTGTGCCACTCACCGACGGTGATCGGATCGAACTCGTCGTTGTATGGGCCAGTGCCGGTGCTCGTGTACAGGAACGGCACTGACTCGTGGAGATCGTGCATGATCGTCGGCCGCCAATGCAGAAATCCGGCGTTGACGTGCTGCGTGAGCTTGATGCTCATCATCAGGCCGTCGCGATTGTTGTCATGGGCGATGTATTTGCCCCAGTAAACGGTCGGGATGCCGCCGCGGCCAAGCTTGAGTTGTTTCTCTTCCTCGATGATGTCGACGATGCGGTTCCGGCCGTCGACTTCAGTCGCCGGCGTGATCAGCGTGATGACGTTGTTACGAATCTTCTGAATGAAGGGGGTCTCTTCGACGGCAAGGCGATAGAGGAGCTCCATCAGCATCTCCGGGCTTCCCGTTTCCGGCGCGTGAATGGTGCCGGTGAGCCAATAAATCGGCTTGGCCTCGTGAATGAGGCGCGTGCGGTCGCTCTCGGAGACGCCGCGCGGATCCGCCAGGCGGGCCGCCATGTTTCGATAATCGTCCAACCGCTTTATCGTATTCTCATCAGCCACCGCGGCGATAATCATCTCGCGCCCTTCCTCGCTCATGCCGAGCGAGAAGACCTTGACGCGCGGTGACGCCGCTTCCACGGCGCGAAAGTACTTGTTGAGATCCTCCGTCCGTGACAGTCGTCCGATGGTTCCGGGCACGTACCCGAGCACTTTGAGTGGCGTCGGTACCGTCTTCGACGCGGGCAGATGATCGACTAGCTCCGTTGTGAACTTCCACTTCGGATCCACCGGAGTTAGCTCGCGAATCTTGGCGGTGTACTCGGCGTCGTTCGACTGCTGAGCGTACAGCGGCGCAAAGCCGGCGACCGGCACCATCATCGCGGCGACAAATATTCCGCTGCGTAACACCCGAAGGGTGAGCATGCCGTTCTCGTTGGAGGAGAGAAAGACGACACTAGACGCCCTCGGTGGTGCTCGCAAGCGCGCCCAGGTGACCGCTCGCGTCATCGCGACGGGAGGGTCATGTTCGCCAAGGTCGCCAGGCGGGTAATGACAGTGTCTTGACGCGCGACCACGCCGCGGAGCGAGTCTACCTGGTTCTGTAGGAGAGCGTAATCCTGGCGCATGGCGCTGATCTCGGTTCCTACCTGGACCATGGCCTCCGCGATATTGGCTTCGGCACGAGGATCTCGGCACGAGCAGACGAAAAGAGCGGCGAGGAGCACAATCAACGGTCGCATGATGGGTTTCGGCGATCGGTAGATAGCTCCCTCGTCCTACGCGGCGGAATGCTTGCCTGTGTGCGCGTGAGATCCGAGGAAGCAATGAGAAGCGCGTAGCGTGACGGCATGCCGATGCTCTGGCCACGCCGCTTTCGCAAACAGCGCGGGACGATCGGTGTTTATGCTACGCTTCGTGCGGCGTTCACGCTGCCCGAGCTGCTCGTCGTACTCCTCGTCTTGTCGATCTTGCTCGGTTTGGCGGTGACGCGCATCAGTGCCGCGGCCGACCGGACGGCCGTGCGATCGGCGGCAGCCGACGCGGCCGTAGTTTTCGAGACCGCGCGGAACGCGGCGACCTACCGCCGGGTGCCCGTCACGGTACGCATCGACTCGTTACGGGGCGCCGTTGAGGCACGCGTCGATACCTCCGTACTTCTGCGACGCGACCTTACGATTGGCTATGGCGTGCGCATCTCTGCCTCCCGCGATTCCATGGCATTCGACGCCCGCGGGCTCGGCATGGGTGCGGCGAATCTCAGCCTCGTCGCCCGGCGCGGCCGAGCGGTGGATACGCTCTTTCTTTCCCGTCTCGGCCGTATTCGATACTGACTGCGGCTAAGAGAGCCAAAGGACGCTGGCCCCGAGCCGAGAAGCAGCACAATTTGCGGATGAATCCAGTCGACGCGTGACGTCGATCACCGTGGAACGGCTTCTCGAAGGGCATTCACTCGGTTAGTGCGGGAGTGGACCTGCCATAAACGTGTGATGTGACGCGCCCGCAGAGGGGGTGGGTTATAGCAAAAGACATGAGCGACGATGCCGCCGACGTACAACGCGTGCTGTCAGGCGACGTTGATGCATACGCGAAGCTCGTCGATCGGTACTACGATCGGTGCGCGCGTTTTGCAATCCGAATGCTGGGCAACCGCGATGACGCGGAGGATGCACTTCAGTCCACTTTCCTTCGCGCCTATCGGGCGCTGGGTCGGTATCAAGAGCGGGACCGCTTCAGTGCGTGGTTGTATCGAATACTCGTCAATCAGTGCCGTAGCATCGCTGCCCGGCGTTCGCATCGCGAACGCGTCTTCGTGCGCGAAGAAGCGCTCCTGCTAAACGCACCGGACAAGACGCCGGCTTGGACCGGTGAAGACGAAGAATTTGTTCAGCGTGTACTCAACGAGTTGGACCCGCTGTTGCGAGAAGCCTTTCTGCTGAAGTACGTCGAAGAGTTGAGTTATGAAGAGATGGCGGCGCTTACGGGTGCCGGCGTTTCAGCCCTCAAGATGCGGGTCAAGCGCGCATGCGACAGGCTGCGCGAACGGTGGGAGCGAATCCGGGATGATTGATCCAGAGCTGGACCCTGACATCGAGTGGATTGCGCGAGAGGCCAAGCGCGCGGTCGCCGTCGATCCGATGGCGGTCGAGCGTGTCATGGCGCGCGTTCGACTCGAGCCCCGGCCGCGCGTCCACAACCTCCGGTGGCGCTGGATCGTCGAGCCACGCTCGCTTCCCCTCTCGCCACTCGTCGGTGCCGCGCTTGCTGCTGGTCTCGTCGGCATCGGCATTTTGCTCGGACACTCTCAAATCGATCGGGGCGGTCAAACGACGCCGACCGGACGGCCACAGGCCGTTGCTGCACTACGGCCCCCGCTCGCTCCTCATGATACGGTCATCAAGTTCGTGCTTGTCGCGCCTCAGGCTTCCACTGTTGCGGTTGTCGGTGACTTCAACAATTGGGATGCGCAAGCCACGCCGATGACGCGCACGCCAACGGGCGGCACGTGGAGTGTCGCAATTCCGTTGCATGCTGGCCGACACGTCTATGCGTTCGTGATCAACGGCGCGAATGGTACCACCCAGTGGGTTGCCGACCCGACGGCCCCGCTGGCCCCCGAGGACGGCCTCGGAGCGCCCAATTCGGTTGTCCTCGTCGGAGGATCCGCGTCGTGACGCTGGTGAGCTCGAGACGTTCTCGCGTTGTTATTCGCGCCGCCGCGGTGTTGGCGGCCGCGGTTCATCCACTGGCGCTCGTCGCACAAGATCCTGATCCGTTATCGCGATTGGACCCGAACACGCGTTTTGTCGTCGAGGTCATCATCGACTCCGCGCGCGTCGCCGGCGTCCCCACGCGACCACTTCTTCTCAAGGCGCTCCAGGGCGCGGCGTATCACGCGGACAATAAGCACATCATTGCCGCCGTTCGCTCGGTGTTTCATGCCGAGTTGGACGTGCGCGTCGCGCTCGGTTCGGCGCTCAACGAGTCCGAGTGGGCCTCCGCGGTCTCCGCACTGCAGTCCGGCGTCCCGCTCGAAGCGCTGGCCAAATTCCGCGGCGAGCGCTCGGGTAAACCGCTCACGCGCGCGCTCGTCGTGCTTACCGATCTCATTCAGCGCGGCGTCCCGGTATCCGAGGCGTCCTCGGCAATAATGCAGCTATGGCAGCGTGGCGCGGGCGATGGTGACTTCTACGGGTTGTGGAAGAACGTCGAACAGGACATACTTTCTGGGCAGAATCCGGGGACCGCGCTCGAGCAACGCATGCGCGAGATCCCTGTACGTGTGACGCCCGGAACCAAGATACCGCCAGCGTCACAGGAGCCGAATAACTCGAGCTCGTAAATCATGACCGAGCCGAAAGCCGCCATCGTCGCGCTTACGTTCGTGTTGCTCGCTCCGCAAGGAGCGCTGGCACAGATCGCGTCGAAGGTGGAAGCCGGCACGATCATGACGCAGCAGGATGGCGAGGTGCCGGCGAGCATTTTCAGCGTGGCGCCCGGCATTCGCTTCGATCTTCCATACCTCGCGCTCGCGGCGCACGGCTCGGCGTGGCTTACCGGGCAGCAATGGCAGATCGCGGACGGCACACTCTCTGGCAGCCTCCTCACGCCGACCGTCAGTCACTTCCGAGGTGAGTTGATCGGCAACGCCAGTCGGGCGTTTTTCGACCGCTCCCTTGAGAATGATCAGGTAGACGGACAGGCACGGCTCCATATGCTGTTCGCGCAGCGCGGCGGCATCTGGGTGGGCGGCGGTGTCGCCCGGCCTTGGCGCATTGCCGTCGTATCGTCTGTCGACGTCACCGGCGGCGGCGCGTGGACACGCGTCGGCGATGCGATGCTCAGCGGCACCTACACAAATTTCTTCTTTACGAAAGTGGCGGCGACGCGCGACTCGTCAGGCACGACGCAGTCGTGTGGCACGCGGAATGAGCCGTTGTCGCTCGCGAGCGGCAGCGGCTCTTCACTTTCGAGTTCCTCGACGTCGAGTGCGACCACTGATTGCCGCCGGCAGTCGCGCTTCAGTGACATCGAGGGATCGGTGAACTGGGCGTACGGTTGGTTCGAGCTTACCGGACAGGCGGGCTATCGCTTCGGCGATTCGTACGACGTTACTCCCGACTCCCGTCGCTGGGCGGCCGGGACCGCCGTTCTGTGGATCACGAGCCGCGTCGCCGCCGTGATGGGCGGCGGGCGCGTTCCAGCGAATCCGTCGCGTGGCTTGCCGGCGCGAAACTATGCGAACTTTGGTCTGATGCTCTCGTACTCGTCGATCCCACGCACCACCGTGCCGGTCGCACCGCGGACGCTCGCCGCGGTGAAGGATTTCGAGGTCCGGCCGCTCGCGACGGGGACGCAGAAGATCACTGTCCGAGTTGGCGGCGTCGAGACGGTCGAGGTAATGGGCGACTTCAGCGATTGGACGCCGCTCGTGCTGATGCGCCGCGGTCGCGATCTCTGGGACATCACCCTTCCGGTGACCACCGGCGTTCATGAGATCAACCTGCGCCTCGATGGCGGCCCCTGGCTCGCGCCGCCTGGCTTGCCGACACGTCGCGATAGCTTCAGCGGCGACGTCGGCCTGCTTGTAGTACCGTAGGCGGCTGCGTCGGCGCGGTCGTCGCGAGACGCCGCAACGTCCATTTTTCTTCATCGAACACATAAGGCACCCGCTCCGGCGCGATCGCCAGCAGGCGGGCGTTCTCGGCACCCCGATCATATACGGTCCAAACCGGTGCGCGATCCAGGTCGGCGACGTTACGCACGAAGCTCAGTCCGTCCGGATGCTTCGCTCCGTAGTGGACGAACACGATCGCTCGCGGCTCCGGAATGCGCCTAACGAGCGACGCGAAGGCGTCGAAGTACGCGTGGTCCTCGCGAATCTTCGATCGTACTTGTCGCGCGACGGCGCCACCCACGGCAAGTCCAGTCGCGAAGACGATCGTCATGGCCGCGAGCGCGTGCCGGTTCTCGGCGCCGGCGTGCGAGGCCACGTAGCGACGCAACGCGACCGCCGTAGCCGTTAGGCGGCTGGTTTTCGGCCCACTCCGAGCCGCGCCGATCGCCCGCCACCCGAAGAGCAACGCGAACGTGCGTGTCACGCCGAGCGCCGTCACGAAGCCGAGTACGGGCGTGCACTCGACGTAGTACATCGTCCACCAAGCGGGGTGGGCATACGAGAGATACAGCGCGAACTGGGCCGCGAAGGCCGCCAGCACCACCCAGCCTTCGATCGAGAGCGCGAGTAACCCCACCAGCGCAAACAGTCTCAGCCCGCCGCGCCACTCGTACCACGCGTCGCGATCGATCATCGTTAGGCGCTCCCACGCGATCGCCGGCAGCGCGGCGAGCGTGTGGCGCGAATGCTCCTGATAGAATGCCGCGCTCGTGATCCATTGATCGCGCGGCAATCTCGCCGTCGGCCGCTCCTCCGGGCGCGCACCGAAGCCGGGCTTGTCGAAGGGGACATAGGTGCGCGTGTAGGCCGAGAGTGGCGTGACTCGCGCGTCTCCGGTCGTACGCCAGCTCCAGAGCGGAATCAACGCCAGCACGGCGGCGGCGGCCGCCGCGCCCGGCACCAGATCTTTCCACGCGCCCGTTGCTCGGCACTGCCTAACGACGACCACCAGGGCGACCAGGCCGAGCGCGACGCCCGTGAGCGGCCGCGTGACGACGCACCACGCCGCCGCGCCCGCCGCGAGGACGAGCCACCGTCGCCCGGCGCCGTCGCGCCATCGCACGACTCCCCACCAGGTGAGCAACCACGTGAGACTCGTCACGCCTTCCGACATGTAGTTGGCCTGGTAGTACATCAGCGGAAAGGACGTCTGCCAAATCAGCCACGTCAGGAGCGCGGTCGCTCCGCCAGCGACGCGTCGCGCTAGCGCGAAGATGAGCGCGCTCGAGCACACATTCATCACAAGCACCGGCAATCCAGGCACTCCGATGAGCACGCCGGCGGCGAGGACGAGCGAGTTCCCTGGCGGGTACTTCGAGGCGAGCACCCCGTCGACGAGCACGTAGAGTTGCTCGAAGAACTGCGGCAGCGGTCTGGCCGCTCCTGTCCACCGCAGGCGCGCGAAGAGTTCGGCCTGTAGCAGGTAAGCCGACTCGTCGTGCATGACGGGAGTCCGCGTGAGCGAGCCCCAGAGCCAGAGGGAGAGCACCCCGGAGAGCGCGCCAACAACGATCGGCGTCCACCGCGCGTTGAGGGCGCCCTCCAGACGGCGCGCGTCAAATAACGGTAGCGCGCGCGCAACTGCCGCGGCGAGCAGGACGACGAGAAGGGAGATCCAGGGAGAGATTTCGAGCATCGCTCGTTGATGACGAGCTAGCGTCGGCGTGCGTCAATGTCGCTCGCAGCCGCGCTGTTCTCGGCGCCGCCGGTCAGTCGGCGGCGACAGTCCCAAAATCGAAGCCGGGGACGGAAATGCGGGGAATCTCCTGTCCAATCACGCGTTCGATGGTCCGCACCATCGCGATCTCGTCCGGAGCCATGAAGGTGAACGCATCACCTTCGCTCGCCGCCCGTCCCGTACGGCCAATGCGGTGGACATAGTCCTCGGCCTGCTGGGGAACGTCATAGTTGATGACGTGCGTGATCCCCGAGATGTCGAGCCCGCGCTGCGCGATGTCGGTCGCTACCAGGACGCGTACGCGACCCGTCTTGAAGTCCTCGAGCGCGCGGGTACGCTGCGGCTGTGTCTTGTCCGCATGCATCGCCGCGGAGTGGATACCGTCGTGTTCCAGATGCCTAACGACCCGGTCAGCACCATGCTTTGTGCGTGTGAAGACGAGAACTGATTCCATCGCCTCGCGCTTGAGAAGCGCGGCGAGCAGCGCACTCTTCCGATCACGCGGAACCGGGTAGACATAGTGGTTTACAGTGCTCGCCGCCGATGACCTTCGGCCAACTTGAACGACGACGGGTTTTCGCAGGTACTTGCGCGCCAGAGCCTCGACTTCGGGAGGCATCGTAGCGCTGAATAGCAGTGTCTGCCGGTAGGGCGGTACGTTGCTCACGACGCGATTGATCTGCGGCGCGAATCCCATGTCGAGCATGCGATCCGCCTCGTCGAGGACCAAAACCTCGAGATCGTCGAAAACGACGTTCTGGCGCTCGAGATGATCGATCAGCCGCCCGGGCGTCGCCACCACCACGTCCACTCCGGCGCGCAACTGCTTCTCTTGCGGCTCGAGCGGAACACCACCGTAGACGGATGCAACCGACACCGGAGCATATCGCGCGTACTTCCGGAAGCTCGCTTCCACCTGAACACACAGTTCGCGCGTCGGCGTGAGAATGAGCACTCGCGTTCGGCGAGGACCGCCGGCAAGTCGCTCGACGATTGGGAGCGTAAAGGCAGCGGTCTTTCCCGTTCCTGTCTGGGCCAGGCCCATGACGTCGCGGCCCTTCAGAATGAGCGGAATTGCCTGCAGCTGAATGGGCGTCGGCTCGGTATAGCCGGCATCGCGAACCGCGCTGAGCACCTCGGCGCTGAGTCCAAGCGCCTCAAATCCGACGCTCGACTCGCTCGATTCTGCTTCGATTGTGGCTGTTGCCATTGACTCCAAATCTCTTCGCGCCGGGGCCGCTACCAGGAGGGACGCTGTCCTCCGGGACCGACGCCATCTCACCGTCGAGGCGCAGCGGCGCCTCGGTATGAACGAACATGTGAATCTAACTCATTGCAGCGCTTATCGCTACGAAACTCGCTCGTTAAGAAACCGCGCGATGGCTTGATTGAACTCCGTCGGACACTCGCCGCGGATTCCGCGTCACGTATCAGACGATCCGACCCACCGAGAATCACCGGCGTCCTGCTCTGGACGCTCTCGAGCTCGTTGGGCAAAACCGGGTCCCACGCAAATTTTGCGAGCAGGGTGCCAGCAAGCGCGCCTGTTGGTCGTTAGGCAATCTCGATCGTGCGTCCGATCACTCGCGCGATGACCCCGAGTCGGAAGGTGACGTCCGTCCAGCGCTCATCACCGGACAAACTCTCCTCGAGCGGATACACCGGCCACACGTGCGAATTCGCCGACCGCGCGACGCTCATCCCCTTGTGTGGGTGCCACACCCCGTCACGATCCCGGTCGTCCAGGAAACGGTCGAACAATTTCGACCAATTCTCGTTTCGGCGCAGGAAGCCGAGTCGGGCGACAAGCTCCAGCCACATCAGGGCAAAGGGAACGTCCGCATCCGCCACGTTGCGATTGGGCAGGAGGTCGCCGAGGACGAGATGTGGCTGCGGCATCACCTTCTTTCCGCAGAGCTGAACGGGGTCCTGACGGGGCAACGCCTGCGAGAGGTGTTGGTGCAACCGATCCATTGCGTCATGATGCTCAGTGCGGAAGAGCGGCATGTACGCGAGCATCGTGAGCGCGTGTACCGATGGCGGAGCCGCCTCGGCCGCGAGTACGTGCTGGTTCCCAACGCGCAGGAAAGGCTTCTGCGCCAGCGGTGAGC
>QHUV01000519.1 GCA_003222065.1 Gemmatimonadota bacterium
GCCCGCGTTTGCCCACACCTGAGTGAATCCAGCCGACGCCGGCAGCGGTACCGGCAGAATCTGATCCTTCGTGATGTCGTGCGCCCAAGTCACATTGAATCCATAACGATGCAGGATCTCGGCGTCGGCGCCGAATTCCGTCTCGTACGTCGTCTCCGGTCGGAGATGCGGATTACCCTGGGTGTTCTGCACTAGCACGCCACCAGTGCCGATCGTGAACGTCTCGTATTGAGCAGCGAACGGTGGTCTGCCACCTGCCGTGCCGTACGACGCGCGGAACTTCAGGTCGTTCACTGGCGAGATCATCCACCACGGTTCGTCGGAGATCCGCCAGGCCATGGAGGCACGACCGTAGTTCGCCCAGCGGTCGGCTGTGCCGAAGAGCGAGCTGCCGTCGCGACGAACGAGGGCGTCGAGGAAATAGCGACTCTTCCAGTCTGCCGTGACGCCGTTGGTGATGCCGACCGAGCGAATCGACTGGGTGGTCGAATTCTCACCGAATCCGGTCGTCGCGTCCTTGGCCGTCGTTAGGCCCGCCACGGCGAGCGTCGAGCCGTTCAACGCCTCGGCGTAAAGGTCCTGCTGCTCGTACAGATATCGCGCCGTGTAACGCGCCGTCAGATTACCCCAACTCCTGTGCGCCGAGCCGTTCACAGCCGTGTTATACGACTGGCCATAGCCGGCATAGTGCGTCATCGAGCCGAGGTTGTCCGATGAAACCGACGTCGTGCGGAAGCCCTTGTCGAACTGAAACAAGCCGCTCGAGTTCGTGCGGTCGTAGCTGCCGTTCGCGTCGAAGTCGAGCCAGGAGAGCGGCGTATATCGCGCCGTCAGGTTGCCGAGGAAGCGGTCATCCAAATCGCTCTCCCGGCGATTCTCGAAGTAGTAGAGCGGATTGTAATTCTGCGCCCCCTGCTGCAGCGGATTCGAGCGAACGTACAGCCGTCCCTGAGTGTCCGTTGCCAGCAGGTTCACGGCGGCCGGAGAACGCGTGAGATTGAAGAACCCCGCCCCTTGCTCCGCGTTGCCGCCATCCTGCCACGCGCGCGCGTAGTACGTCCGCGCGCCGAATGTCCAATCGTTGCCGACATTCTGATCGACGTTGATGCGCACGGAATTCCGCTTGAACCCCGTTAGGCTTCGGATCGATCCTTGCTGCCACAGGCTCGAGCCGCTCAGGAAATAGCTCGTTCCGCCGTTGTTGCCAGATGCATCGACGGTGGTATTCGCGAACTGCCCCGACGTGATCATCTGATCCAACGGATTGAACGTCACCGGGAACGCGTTCACCTCATACAGATTGCGGAGTAGCGGCGCCTTCGCGGCCGCCGAGATGCCGAAATCCTGTCGGAAGAGCACGGGTGGCAATGAGAACACCCCACCGAGCTCGTTCACACGGCGCGCTTCCTCCGCGAAGCTCACTGTCTGCGCGCACGGCGACGAGCCATTGCCCGTGCAGAACCGCGTGCGCGTTTCGTCCATCATTAACATGCTGTAGCCGGAGTACGGGAACGTGTGTTCGATGTCGCTTCCGCCGTACTCCGTGCGCAGGTTATAGTGGATGCCGGAACCCGCATTGCGGCCTGACTTGGTCGTGATCGAGATGACGCCATTTGCAGCGCGGGAGCCATACAACGATGCCGCTGCGGCTCCCTCGACGATCTCGACGCTCTCGATATCCGCCGGGTTGATGTCGGCGAGCGTTCCGCCCTGGAGCGCGAGCGCCGTCCCGACTTGGTTGACGCCAACGCCGCTATTGAGAATCACGCCGTCGACGATATAGAGCGGGTCCTGCCCGCGGCCACTTCCGTTAATGGACTTCGGCCCGCGCAACAGAACGGATGGTGCGCTTCCAGGACGTCCGCTCGCTTGAACGATCTGGACGCCAGGCACCTTCCCGGCTAGTTGTGTTAGGACGTTCGTCGCGCCCGGTACCGGCATCTCGCTTTGATCGATGTGCGCGACGGTGAACGGAAGGTTCTTCTGCTCGGTACCGGCCGTCACGCCGGTGACGACGACCTCGGCGAGCCGGTTGACGTCTTCCTTGAGAGAAAAGCTCACCGCCTGTACGCCGGGGGTGACGTTGATCGGGCGCACCGCCGGAGCTCGGCCGAACGCGCGCGCCCGAAGATTCACCTGACGGCCATCAGTGCGTGCCGCTGGGATATTGATCGTGTAGTTACCCGACGCGTCGCTACGCGTCGAGATGCTCATCTCCGTGATGTAGACGTTCGCCCCCTCGATGGGCTGCCCAAAGTCCGTCGTCACCTTTCCGGAGATTACCGCATTCTGTGCCTGGGCTACGTCGCCCCACGCGCCTGCAAGGGCGAGGGTGCATAGGGCTACGGCCACGACTCGAGCACGACTCATGGTGTTCGTCTCACGCGTTGAGATGATGAGAGCGCACAATCGCGCGTCTCGGTAAACCGTGCGGTGCGTCGTGCCGGCGCCACGCACGCGAGCTTCAATCGATTCCGACAAGCCTTCACCGCGACAGAACGCGGTTGATGTGTCACGCGAGACCGAATTACAACGAGGTGGTACTCAAACAAACTCGACCCTTCAGCGACGTCGCCTGGGCCGAGTGGGATAAATCCGCGTTCCGCTGCTGTACGCCGATGGGACGAACGGAGTAGTGCCAATCATCAAGCGCTAACCAATCCACCGGGATCAATCGTCACATCACGCGCGCGGACTCGATCGGACGTCGGTACTAACCGGCCTGCGCCGCGTTTAGTTCGGCTGATTCCGGACGCGGCCATTGTACGAGCCGGTACATGACCCCGCAAGAGCGCTATGGTGCGGCCGGAATTCGAGGCGAGCAGGCCGAGTCGCCGCCCCCTTGCGGCCGCGTGGCTTCGGACGCTCCCTTGCCACCGAAAGTGGCCGCTTCTCACCGATGCTGAACTTCGACGCGCTTCGCAGCCGCGTATGGGCCGCGAACAGTCGTACAAGCA
>QHUV01000054.1 GCA_003222065.1 Gemmatimonadota bacterium
CGCACGGCGCAAGTGGCGGTGAGCGCGGCACGCGCCGACGTTGCCAATGCCGGCGATGTCGCGGCAACGCAAGCAGCGAACGCGTACGTACGCGTGCTGCGCGGCAATGCCCAGCTGCAGGCACGACTTGCCGATTCGACCTTGGCGAGAGAGCTCCTCAGTATCGCGCAGAGCCAGCTCGAGGCCGGCGTTGGCGTCGCTCTCGACGTCACTCGTGCTCAATCGGAGCTCGCGGGCATCCGTGCGCAGTTGATTTCGGCGCGCAACGAGCGCGACCGCGCGCAACTCGATTTCCGCCGGACGTTGAATCTTGCGCTCGACGCGCCATTGGAGCTAACGGACTCGCTCTCGTCCGTGGTCCCCGAGAATCTTGCCCTCGATCAGCAGACCGCGACGGCGCGGGCATTGCACGATCGCTCCGACCTTCGCGCCGCGGACGAGCAACTGCGCGCGGCCAGGCAAACGGTGTCGGCGATTCGCACCGAACGGCTCCCCAGCGTTAGCGCCTTCGGTGACGACGGTATCATCGGCGGCAACGCGAATCGCATGCTGCCGACATACACGTACGGTATTCAGCTCTCGCTGCCGATCTTCGATGGCTTTCGACGTGAGGGACGCATTCAGGAGCAGCAGGCGGTGACCCGTGAGCTCGACGTGCGCCGTCGCGATCTGGAACAGCAAGCCTCGGTCGATGTCCGCGGCGCCCTGCTCGACCTCGCCGCGGCGCGTGAAGCAGTCGGTGCGTCGCGCGATCGACTCCGCTTCGCCGAGCAGGAAGTGTCGCAAGCGGCCGAGCGATTTCGTGCTGGCGTCGCCGGCAATGCTGACGTCGTCAATGCTGCCTTCACTCTCAATGCTGCCCGCAGTCAGTACGTCGACGTATTGACCTCGCTCCAAATGGCACGCGTGTCCCTCGCGCGGTCCGAAGGCGCGGTGACGCAGCTTCGCTAGTCCAACACGCTCAACCTAACGATCCGACATGGCTACCGCGATGCAACAGGACGTCTCCGAAAAGCAGATTCGTCCCGTCGAAACCCCCGAACCACCGACCTCGTCGAAGCGGCGCTTCATTCTCCCGATCGTCGGCGTCCTCGTGCTCATCGCCCTCATCTGGGCGTTCAAGCAATGGAGCTATGGTCGCTCGCATGAATCGACCGACGACGCCGCCGTCGATGGACATCTCATACCGGTGCTCGCCAAGGTCAGCGGCTATGTGCAGAAGGTGACGGTACAGGACAACTCCCACGTCACCGCCGACTCGATGCTCGTGCTCATAGACCCGAGCGAGTACCAGGTGCGCCTCGCCCAGGCGGACGCCGACCTTGCCGCCGCCGTCGCGACGGCCGGAAGTGGTGGCTCGACGGGTCAGGCCGAGGCGCAGGTTACGACAGCCTCGAACCAGCACGCCGCGCTCGGCGCGCAGATCGACGCGGCGCGAGCGAACGCGCAGAAGGCACATTCGGACCTCGAGCGCTATCGCCAACTCGTGGCGCAGCAGATCGTGTCGAAGCAACAGCTCGACGCCGCACAGGCTGCAGCGGAGACGGCTGACGCGAACGTCGCGGCGCTGCAGCGACAAGCTGCCGGCGCTGGAGCCTCGGTGACGAACGCCCAAGCAGGCGTCCGTTTGGCCGACGCGCGGCTTCTCGCCGCGCGCGCGGCGCGCGACAACGCCCAACTCCAGCTCGGCTATACTCACGTTCCGGCACCGACTTCGGGGATTGTCTCGCGTAAGCAGGTCGAAGTCGGGCAACTGGTGTCCGCGGGCCAGCCGTTGCTCACGATCGTATCGGACACCGGCGTCTTCGTCACCGCGAATATGAAGGAAACGCAGCTTGCGGACGTTTGCGTCGGGCAGCCAGTCGCGATCGACGTCGATGCCTACGGTGGCGCGACGGCCGAAGGTGTCGTGGAAAGTCTCGCCGCGGCAACGGGCTCCAAGTTCGCGCTCCTCCCGCCCGATAACGCCACAGGGAACTTCACGAAGGTCGTTCAGCGTGTGCCCGTTCGGATTCGCATAACGAAGAACCTTGGCGCCGTCCGGCCGTTACGTCCGGGCATGTCGGTGAACGTGCACGTCTTAACGACGAGCTGCCCAGGAGGAGCGAAGGACTAGGTGTTAGGTGTTAGGTGCTAATGGTACGCTATCTAGCACCTAGCACCTAGCACCTAGCACCTGCCCTTAATGGCCGAGCCGCTAGCATCTTGTTCCCATGAGCTCCACACTCACCCTAACGACTGCCTCCGCCAGCCCCGTGGAGGACCGTTACCGCTACAAGTATCTCATCGCGATCGCCGTCACGCTCGCGGCGGTGTTGGAGTTGATCGATACGTCGATCGTGAACGTCGCGATTCCGCACATGATGGGGAATCTCGGCGCGACGCTCGACGAGATCTCATGGGTCTCGACCGGCTACATCATCGCCAACGTCATCGTGATTCCGATTTCTGGATGGCTATCGGCGTACTTCGGCCGCAAGCGGTATCTCACGGGCTCGATTTTACTCTTTGTGCTCGCCTCGTTCTTTTGCGGCGCCGCGAGCTCGTTAGGCTTCCTCGTTTTCTGGCGCGTCGTCCAGGGGATTGGCGGCGGCGCGTTGCTCTCCACGGCGCAGGCGACTCTCTTCGAGGCGTTCCCACCGCAGGAGGTCGGCATCGGCCAGGCGATGTTCGGTGTCGGCGTCATGGTTGGCCCGACGGTTGGGCCGACATTGGGCGGCTGGATCGTCGACAACTACGACTGGCCGTGGATCTTCTACATCAACGTCCCGCTTGGTATCCTTGCCGCGATCATGACGTTCATCTACGTCAGGGACGCCGAGCACCAGGAGCGTGCGGAGACGATCGATTATCAGGGCATTCTGCTGCTCGCGCTCTGCGTCGGCTCATTGCAGTGGATGCTCGAGCGCGGCGAGCGATACGATTGGTTCGAGTCACGATTGGTGACGACGTTGGCGGTGATCTCGGCCGTGTCATTCGTGTTGCTGATCTGGCGCGAGCTGACCGCAAGGGAGCCGGTGATCAATTTCCGTGTGCTCGCGAGTCGGCAGCTTGCCGCCGGTGTCAGCATTGCGGCCCTCCTCGGCCTGGCGCTTTACGGCTCGATCTTCGTCCTGCCGATTTTCCTCCAGAGCCTCCATGGCCTAACGGCGAATCAGACGGGCCTCGTGATCCTGCCCGGCGCGATAGCGTCCGCGATCACGATGGCTTTCGTGGGCCGAAACGCGAATCGACTCGACGCGCGAGCGACGGTGGCCGTTGGTGCGATGCTGTTCTTCGCCTCGATGTGGCGGCTCTCGCGAATGACGCTCGCCAGCGGCCCGGAGGAGACGTTCTGGCCGTTGATCATGCGCGGCGTCGGCCTTGGACTGATCTTCGTCCCGCTCACCAACGCGTCCATGGCCGAGCTCAAAATGCGCGAACTGGCGCAGGGCACGGGCATGTTCAACCTGACGCGCCAGCTCGGTGGCTCTCTCGGTATCGCGATCATGGCGACGTTCCTCACGCGCTTCACGACGCAAACGAAGCAACTGCTCACCGAGCACGTGACGACGATGGATCCGATGTCGCTCGGCCGGCTCGAGCAGATAACCCGTGCGCTGACGGCGCGTGGCATCAATCCCGCGCTCGCGCACCAACAAGCGCTGATGGTGCTCGATCGGCAAATCACCGCCCAGGCCAGCGTTCTTGCGTTCTCGAAGATCTATGTGCTGAGCGGCATCGTTCTCCTCTGCTCGTTACCGCTGCTGTTTCTCTTTCGCACGGGGAAGGGACGCGGCGCGATGGGCCCGGCGCATTAGAGTGAGCGCGCAAGTCGCGCGAGCGAAGATGGCCGGGCGGGATCGGCTTCGGCTCGTCACACGCGCCGTCCGTCGCCGCTGCCCTAGGTGCGGTACGCGCGGTGTGTGGCTGAGCTTTACCCGGATGCGACCGGCGTGTCCGACGTGCGGCCTGCAGCTCGACCGCGGCGAGAGCGATTACTTCTATGGCGCGTACATGCTCAACTTCGTCGCCGCCGAGCTCCTGGCGATTGGTGCGTTCGTGATCGCCTTGGTCGTGACTTGGCCGTCGCCGCCATGGACCGCGTTGACTTACGGCACCGTGGCGATCGCGGTGATTGCGCCGATCGTGCTCTACCCGACGACCAAGGCTCTCTGGCTGGCGCTCGATTTGATGTTCCGCCCTGCCGAGAGCTAGCGCGGAACACCGTCGCGACACTTCAAGACACTTCGGGTTCGACTCGCACCGACGCGCCGCCTTGCGCGTCATATCGCACCCGAACCCGCCACGGACGACAGCAAACCTGGCAATCCTCGACGTAGTCTTGAGCATCGCCACTGCCGGGATCGAGGGCGATGGAATTTTGTTCGCCGCAGTACGGACAAACGACGGACCCGACTGTGTCAGCGGTGCCATCGCCGAGGGGAAATTCTTCGTCGAGGTCGTCAAAGAAATCGATCATAGAGCAAGGGTCACAAATGTCGATACGACAACTTCGTACTGTTACGTGGAAGGTAAACCTCGCACTAGATGGCGTTGCGACGTGTCGCTTCAATTGCGGATCAGGTGTACGAAGGCGCTCGGCATATCAATTGCGCCGGGTCCGGTCCGCTTCGTGAGTGCGACCGGCTGGCTCGCGAGAACTGCATTGGTTATTAATCGAGAGGGCGGCAGAAGCGTGTGAGTGTGGTGATGATGTCTGATTCGATCGGCGCGTATCAAGCAGTATTCTTCGAAGACGTTGCACAAGCCGTCGAGTATTGTCACGCGCTGGTGCCACACATTGTGCCAGGTCCGGGGTCGCGACGGATTCCCGATGACGAGGCGGTCGTGTGGTTTCACGTGCCGGCGCGCAGCCGCGGCTCGACACGCGATGGTTGCTATTTGTTCGCGAGCGCCGCGGCCATCGCCGCCGCCGATCGCGCCGGCCTCGATACGCCGTTATGCGGAAGTGTCGCGCGCGCCGCGCTCCCCGCGGACGCCGTGCTGCTCTTCGGCGAAGATGCGCCACCGGTGGCGGTGAAACGACGCCAGGTCTATGGACCGCCCGGCGCTCGCGCCGCGGTCGCGCCGCCGGCCCTCTCGCTCCGACCGCCCAACGTTCGCGCCTGATCGCGTTCGTTAGGCGATCGTCGCCGCCGTGCCTAACGAAGCCGTATAGCCGCGGCCGCGCGCGGCGACGGGCCAGCTCGTCTCGACCGCGAGACCGCGCGCGCCGAACACGACGTCGTTGAGATGGACGACGATGCACACGTGATTGGGCACGACGCGCACGCGCTCCCCAACGGCGGGCCGCCATGCGGTGCGGCTGAGGTCGAGCAGGCCGTGCTCCTCCGACATGCCCTTGACGACAACCTCCGGATGCTCGAGCAGCGAGCCGAATCCTTCGTCCGCGCCGCCCGCTCCGCGCAGCGGCTCGCGTCCGAGCGCCTTGCTACCGGCGTCGATCACGGCCTGGCCGGGCACCGCCGTGCTCACGACCGTCGCTAGCACCGTGAGGGCGCAGTCATTCCACTCGCAGGCGCCGATCTCGGCGGTCGAGCGGTCGTTGAAGATGTAAGTGCCGGGCCGGAACTCGGTGACACGCGGCAACTCATGCGTCCGCCACATCGTCGGTGTCGAGCCACCGCTCACCGCGCGTGGCGTGAGACCGGCACGATCGAACCGCGAAAGGGCCTCAGCCAAGCTGCTGCGCAGTGTCTCGAGCTTCGCGTCCTGCGAATCGACAGACTCGCGAATGTGGCCGGGATAAAAGGCGATTCCGCCGAACCGAAGCGGCGCCGCCTCACGAATCTTGCGCGCGAGAGTAATCGCGTCGTCGACCACGGGAAGTCCGACACGATGCATCCCGAGATCCAGCTCGACGTACACCTGAATCTCGCGCTCGACGGCGCGCGCCGCCGTGGCGAGATCGTCGACGGCCGTCGCGGAGTCCAGCGCGACAGTGAGACGCACATGCTCGGGGAGGGCGGCGATCCGCCGCGCGCGCAGCGCGCCGACGGGCGGGTACGCGAGCAGGATGTCGTCGGCGACCTCGCTCATCACTTCCGCTTCATGCGGGGTGGCGCAGGTGAGTCCGACGGCGCCACGGCGAAGCTGCTCCGCGGCGAGGCGCGGGGCTTTGTGGGTTTTGATGTGCGGCCGCAATGCAAGCTGGTGCTCGGTTGCATAACGAGCGGCGCGGTCGAGGTTGCGCTCGAGCCGATCGAGATCGACGACCGGGACCGGCGTCTCGAGCTCGGGAAAGAGTTCTGGCACGGGAGGAGTGGGCGTGGCGAAGAGAACGCGTTTTGTCGATGATTCTGATTCCTCCATCCTACCTCCTTCCTCGCGAGAGTGCACGATGGCCGACGCACAGCGCTCATGGCAGCCTGCTTTTCTCCCTGGCGACGTCCCCAAGCCGGTTGGCGCATATTCGCCAGCCGTCCGCGCTGGCGACCTTGTCTTCATCTCGGGTCAGGTGCCGCGCGATCCGCGCACCGGCGCACTGCCCGGCGACGACATCCAGAGCCAGGTGCGACAGGTATTGGCGAACGTGAAAGGCGCGCTCGCTGCCGGCGGGGCGACACTCGATGATGTCGTGTCCGTCACGGTCTATCTCGCCGACGTCGACGACTGGGGGAAGTTCAACGACATCTACAAGGAGACCTTTCGTGCGCCGTATCCAACTCGCACGGCGGTTGGTGCGACCCTGCGCGATATCCTGATCGAGGTGAGCGCTGTGGCGTATGTAAGCCGTTGAAAATCGAATGTCATCCCGCTGCTTATCTTTCCCACCTTCCCATCCACACGGAGTCGCTCCATGCGATGGACGTTGGCGGCTGTCGCCGCTCTCACCGCTCCTCTCGCCATGCTCGGCGCGCAGACAAAGCGCGCCTTCACGCCGGCAGACTGGTACAAGCTCACCACACTGAGCGCGCCGGCGATGTCTCCCGACGGGGGACGCGTCGCCTTCACGGTGCAGACGATCAACGAGCACGATAACAAGTATCACCGCGAGGTCTGGGTCGCGCCCACCAATGGTGGCCCGGCAGTTCGCTTCACGTCGCCGAGCACAGAGAGCAGCAACCCGCGCTGGTCACCGGATGCCAAGTATCTGATCTTCACGTCGAATAGACCGGGCGGTCACGGAAGCATCTGGATGCTTCGCATGGATCAGCCTGGAGGCGAGGCCTTCCAGCAGGAGAGTTATCCGCGCGGTACGTCGGCAACGCACGACGGCCGCCTTACCGCATGGAGCGACGCCGATTCTACGCCTCCAGACTCGACGCGCCGCGGCGACGACCCATACGCGAAGATGCAGGCAATGGCACGGCCGCCGTATGGCGCCGTTACGAAGCCACTCGATCCGTCGCGCTTCGACGGGCGCCACGTGTACGACATGCGCTACAAGTCGAACGATCAGGGCTTCCTCGCCGGACCTCGTGAAATACGCCGATGGCGCCCCGCGCAGATCTGGGTTCAAGCATTCGACGGCTCCGCCAAGCGGCGAATCACGGATACGCGCTACTCGCACCGCAGCGTCGTCGTGTCGCCTGACGGCCAATCGATTGCCTTCGTCGCCGACGCAAAGCTGCGTCCCGATTCGGTGGCCGAGATGGAGCGCGACTCGCTCGCGCAGCTGCCTTACGACAAGAAGCGCGACGATGTGGATCGTAATGACGCGGACGTGTACGTGATGCCGATCTCCGGAGGGATACCGCGCAAAGTAGCCACACTGATGGGGAATGAGTCTGACGTCACGTGGTCGCCGGACAGCAAGCGCCTTGCGTTCATCGGACGTCCAGGCCGCACCAAGAGCGCGCGCGTGTACATCGTGTCGGCGGCTGGCGGTGTGCCGGAAAATGTTCTCGGTGCGTATCGCAACGAGCCGGAGAACATCGAATGGCTACCCGACGGCAGCATCGCGATGACGACGTCAGTTGGTGGGAGCAGCGGTGTCTTCCGCATCGATCCCGCGACGAAGAAGATGACGCAGGTCCTCGGCGGTCGCCGGCGAATCAATGGCGCGAGCTTCGACGCCGCCGGCAAGACCGTGGCGTTTGTCTCCACTGACGCCACGCATCCTACGGAGCTGTTCGTCGCCAATGCCGACGGCAGCAATGAGAAAAGACTCACTTCCTTCAACGACAAGATCGACACGGAGATCGCGTGGTCGGACGCCGAGCGCTTCACGTATCCATCCGTCGGTGGCCTCGAGATCGAGGCTTGGCTGATGAAGCCGTACGGTTATCAGCCCGGCAAGAAGTATCCGCTCGTACTCTACATCCACGGTGGTCCGCACTCCGCCTACGGTGAGAACTGGTTCGACGAATTCCAGAATCTCGCGGCCGCGGGAATGTTCGTGCTTTTCACGAATCCACGCGGCTCGAGCGGCTATGGCGCCGACTTCACGTACAGCACCCGTGGCCGGTGGGGTGCGGAAGATTATCAAGATCTCATGAAGGCGGTCGATATCGCCGCCAAGCGGCCGGATGTCGACTCGACGCGCATGGGCGTGACCGGTGGCTCGTACGGCGGCTTTATGACCGCGTGGGTCGAGACGAGGACGAACCGCTTCAAGGCGGCGGAAGCGGACCGCATGATCAGCGAGTGGACCTACTGGTACGGCGCGTCTGACGCGCAGGGTCTCACGGAGTTCGAGTTCTATGGCAAGCCGTGGGACAACGTCGCGATGTACGATTCGCTGTCGCCGATCCGCCACGTCTCCAGAGTGAAAACGCCAACGCTCATCGTGCAGTCGGAGGACGATTTCCGGACGCCGATGGGCAACGCCGAGCTTTGGTTCATGGCGCTCAAGAAGCAGGGCGTTCCGGTGGAGTTGGTGCGGTATCCACGATCGACGCACGAGCTGTCGCGCTCTGGTGAGCCGTGGCTGCTCGTCGATCGGCTGGGACGACTTCGTCAGTGGTTCTCCTACTGGCTGATGGAGAAGCCCGCGGCGACCGCGGACCGATGAGTGGCCTGGAAGTGAGAAGTTGGGGAACGAGAGACTAGCTCGCCTCTTGCCTAGTGAACCGAGCAGGTCATCCAGCCCTTCAGGCATGGCGCGAATTGGTCTCTTACTGCTCCTCGCTCTCACACTGAGCATCGCCGCGAACGGATGCGATGGCTCGGGGCAGGACTCTGGTGGCGAAGTAGCACTCTCCAACGACGGTAACGCGCGCTCGCGCGCCGTCGCCGCGGACACCACGCTCGCGGCCGCCGAGCGCGCGCTGCAAGCCGGCCATCCGTGGCAGGCAACGCGGCTGCTCGCTCCGGTACTGCGCGATCAAGCGCGGCGTACACCGTCCGCCGTTCTCCTCGCGGCGCGCGCGGCCGCGGGCTGGGAAGGGTGGAGCGTGGTCGATCAGTTGCTGCGCGGGCAGTCTTGGCTCGCCGACCAATTTGCCGGCGCCGGTTACGAGCTGCTCGCACGCTCGGCGCTCGAGCGAGGGACGGACACCGTCGCCGCGGCTGCATACGCGGACTCGGCGACGCGTC
>QHUV01000520.1 GCA_003222065.1 Gemmatimonadota bacterium
CTTCGCACTGCTGATCGTCGCATTCTTCGGCGTCTCGACCGCGCGCGTCTGTCCTGTCGACGCGTCGATGATCTCGAGACCCGTCGCGCCGCGGGTCGTGAGGGTGCGAACGCGGTTCGCCCTGTAGTCCACCTGGAGACCGCCGAGGTAGTAGTGAGGTTTGCCGAATTGCTGAACACTCGGCATGCCCTCGCTCTCGAGCTTCAAGAAGTGCTTGTGGTCGGGACTCTGGTTACTGAGCGAGACGTTCTGCTGCCATGGCGCGGTAACGATCTTCTCGATCGCTGCTGGCGGCCGAATGAACGTCTCTTTCGCCAGCAGGTCCTTGAGCGCGCCCTGTTGGGCTACATCTTGGGCTCGGAGCGGAACCGCTATCGCGAAGAGCACAGCCACAGCCATGAGTTGTGGCAGGCGGAAGGTAGGCATCATTGGAACTCCAGGTGGGCGTAGCGCAAAACGAGCGGCGGGGCGGCCGCCTGGTGCATTTACGTCAATCGCTGCCGTCCCGTTGAGCCAGAGCGGCTGGTCCTGGCATCGGTGCACGGCGTTTAGATCGCGACGTCGACATCGAACGCCCAAACTCATTGCTTCCAACTGACATCTCGCAGGCTCGTTAGGCCCTCTGCCCCAACAGCCGCGCTCGCAAGGTCCCAAGCCGGCGGCGAACCGAGCCGTCGAGCACGGTATCGCCCACGCGCACCACGACTCCGCCGAGGATCGCCGGGTTCACGGTGAAATGGGGCACGACATCCTTCCCGTACGCGCGTGAGAGCTCTCTCGCGATCGTGCGACGGTCACCGGCCGCGGGCTCGGCCGCAACGGTCACGTTGGCGTGTAGCCGGCCCTCGACCTGATCGACGAGATCGTGGTACTCCCGGGCGATCTGAGGGAGCAGCATCTGCCGGCGATGGGTCACGAGGGCCTGCAGATATCGCACGAACACCGGCGGCAACTGACCCTCGAACGCCCGGCCGAGAATGCGATTCTTCTGCGCCGCGGAAACCCGTGGCGACTCGAGAAAGAGTCGCAGCGTACGATCGCTTTCCATGGCGCCCGCGACATCATCGACCGCCTGCCCCCACGCCTGCAAGTCACCGGCGCGGCGCGCCAGCTCGAGCAGCGTCTCCGCGTAATTGCGGGCGATCGTCGCCTCACGCATCAGCGGGCGCTCGATGTGGCCATTGGCGGCAGCGTCGACAGAAACGTTTCGACGAGCTGGCGATTCTTGGTGTTGTCCAGGTTCTCCTCGATGACTTTGCTCGCGCCGACAATCGCGAGGTTCACTGCCTCACGACGCAACTGCGCAACGGCGCGCTCCTTCTCCGCCTCGATCTCCTGCCGCGCGCGCTCGAGCAGCAGTTGCTGCTCATGGTGCGTCTGTTCGAGCAGATCGGTACGCATCTTCTCGGCGATCGCGCGTCCCTCGGCAATGAGCTTTTGTGCATCACCACGGGCTGCTTCGATCTGGCGGCGCTGCTCGTCGAGCAGACGCTGCGCTTCTTCGCGATCGTGTTTGGCGGCGGCCAACGCATCCTCGAGCGCCTTCTCCCGCTTCTCGACTGCGCCGAGAATGGCCGGGAAGGCCCATTTCTGGAGCATGAAGTAAAGAATGCCGAAGATGATCAGCGTCCAGAACATGAGATTGATGCGGAGCGCCATGAGAGGCGGCGCCGGCTCGGGTTCTTGGGCGAGCAGGCCGGTCGCGTTCCCGATCGTCAGTGCGAGCGAAAGCAACAACGTGCGCATGTGAGACTCAGTGTTGAATTCGTAGTCCAGTGACGGCCGGAGCTCCCGGAGGCTCCGGCGCGCGGAGTTTAGAACTTGAGTGAGATAAGCAACGTGACAACGATGGCGAACAGTGCCGCCCCCTCGATGAGCGCCGCGAGAATCAGTGCGCCCGTCTGAATGGTGCCGGCAATCTCGGGCTGTCGTGCCATACCCTCGGTCGCCGAGCCGCCGATGCGGCCAATGCCGATACCCGCACCAATCACCGCCAGGCCGGCGCCGATCCCGGCGCCAAGCATGGCCCACGCGCCCTGGTACTCCTTCGGTGCGTAGGTCGTCGCCGCTTGAAGCAGCGCAAGAATGCTCATGTTCGAATCTCCGATCGTCCGACGTGAATCCCAATGCTCCGCGCCAATGGCGCTACCCGTCAGCGAGGTCCGGGCCTCAACGGGAATCGCTGGTCGCTCGACCAGCTACAATCGGCCGCGTGGAGCGCATGCGGCCGTCGACAACTCCTAGTGATGAGCCGCGCGAATCTGTCCGATGAATACCGATGCGAGCAGCGCGAAGACGAAGGCCTGAATGAACGCAACGAGGATTTCCAGGAACATGATGAACAGCGCCATCGGAATCGCGGCGATGGCAACCGCCCAACCGAACATGAAGATCAAACCGATGAGTGCGAGAATGATCACGTGCCCGGCGATCATATTCGCGAAGAGTCGGATCGTCAGGGCGAAGGGCTTCGTGAATTTTCCGATAATCTCGACCGGCGTCATGATCACGGACAACGGCAATCGCAGGTACATCGGCATGTCGTTCGGCCAGTAAATGATTGTGCCGATATAGCCCCGACCCAGCGCGCGCATCCCGGCGATCTCGACGACGATGAAGGTGACGATCGCCAATGTCGCCGTGACCGACACGTTGCCGGTCGGCGTCGAGCCGTAGGGCACGAGGCCGAACAAGTTGCAGAACAGAATGAAGAAAAAGAGCGACAGGACGAGCGGGATGTAGCGCTCGCCACCGTGGCCTCCGAGCACGGGTAGGAAGACGTCGTTGCGCAGATACAGAATCACTGCCTCGAGCCCGGCGGCAAAACCGCGCGGCCGACCGATTTTGTCGGTGCTCCGCACATGCGCTCGCGCCGCGAGAATGACCACGAGGCCGACAAGAAGCGCCGACAGAAACAGGAAGACGACGTGCTTCGTTGGTCCGAAGTCGATCGGACGGCCGGCGATGTTCACATTCCACGTCGGCAGCGTCACCTCACACGCCCACTCGCTGGCACCTTTCCAACACGGAAGCTCGAGGTGCT
>QHUV01000521.1 GCA_003222065.1 Gemmatimonadota bacterium
TACCGCGCCCACGCTGCCGATCGTGCTCCTTGCCGACGGTGCCGTGCTCGAGGCGCCGGAGCTCAGTGTGCTCGCCGGCCGCATCGGACTTCGCTTGCGCGCCGAGAAGCCGTTCTATGACCTCGTCGTCGTCGGCGGGGGACCGGCCGGGCTCGCCGCCGCCGTGTACGGCGCCTCGGAAGGACTGCGCACGCTCCTCGTCGAGCGCGAAGCGCCAGGCGGCCAAGCCGGCACCAGCTCGCGCATCGAGAACTATCTCGGCTTCCCGAGCGGCCTCACCGGCGCCGACCTAACGAGGCGGGCCGTGGCTCAAGCGCGGAAATTCGGCGCCGAGCTGCTCACGCCGCAGGAAGTCTGCGGCGTACGCATCGACGGGCAATATCGCGTTCTCACCCTCGCCGACGGCTCCGAGATCTCGACGCGGGCGCTGCTCATCGCCTCAGGCGTCGCGTACCGGGCGCTCGACGTCCCCGGCGCGGCGTCGCTCACCGGCGCGGGCGTGTACTACGGCGCCGCGCTCACCGAGGCGATCTCGTGCCGCGATGAGGAAGTACTGATCGTCGGCGGCGGTAACTCCGCCGGTCAGGCGGCCCTCTTTTTCGCCCAGTACGCCAGCCACGTCACGCTGATCGTCCGCGGCGCCGGCCTCGGCGAGAGCATGTCGCAGTACCTCGTCGATCAGGTCGAGGCCACGGCAAACGTCACCGTGCTCACTCGCACGCGCGTCGCCGCAATGCACGGCGATGAGCGCTTGCGCTCCGTGACGCTCGCCTGCGACAACGAGCAACGCGACATGGATGCCACGTCCCTCTTCGCCTTCATCGGTGCCGCGCCCCGGACTGATTGGGTGGCGAGCGTCGTGCAGCGGGACGAGCACGGCTTCATACTGACCGGGCCCGATCTCGAGCAGGAGAACGGCCGTCCTCGCGGCTGGACGCTGACTCGCGATCCATATCTCCTCGAGACGAATCTTCCCGGCGTGTTCTGCGCAGGTGACGTGCGCCATCAATCGGTGAAGCGCGTCGCCTCCGCCGTCGGCGAGGGTGCGATCGCCGTCCAGTTCACCCACCGCTACCTCGCGGAGGGCTGACATGGGCGATCCGGCTCTCGACACACGCGCCGGCGAAACGCAGACCACGCAGCGCGAGCGCATGGCGACGTTAGGCATGCTCGCCGCGGGTCTCGCCCACGAGCTCAACAACCCGGCGATTGCTATCGGACGATCCGTCGACCTGTTACGCGAGGGCATCGCACAGGTCGATCCGATTTTACGACAGATCGCGAGTCACCCGTGGACCGACGAGGAGCTGCGCTTCCTCGCGCGCCTTGGCGCGACGACCGAGCGCGCGGCGGACGCCGGAATCGACATCGTCGAACGAACGGACCGTGAGGAATCGCTCATCGCGTGGCTCGACGGCCATGACGTGCCATCGTCCCCGGAACTGGCCGCGGCGCTCGTCGAGCGGGGTGTGACGCCCGATGAATTGGCGGCGCTCGCCCGCGGCTGTAGTCCGGCGGTCGTTGGCGACGCGATGGCCTGGCTCTCGCGCCTAACGCTCATCCGCCAGTTGCTCGACGACGTGGCGCGCAGCGCGGCGCGCATCGGTGAGCTGGTGCACGCGGTGAAGAGCCAGGCCTACGCCGATGCGAGTCGTCGCATCGTCGACGTCCATGAGTCGATCGAGAGCAGCCTGACGTTGATGGGTTACAAGCTGCGCGAGGCAAAGGCAAAGATTGTCCGCGAGTACGATCGTAAGCTGCCGCGCGTCGAGACGTACGGCACGGAGCTCCATCAGCTCTGGACAAATCTCCTGGACAATGCCGCCGATGCCATCGGACAGGCAAAGGGCGAGCGGACCGTCCGCGTTCGAACCGCCATGGACGGCGACGCCCTTCGTATTGAAATCAGAGACACCGGCCCCGGTATTCCGGCGGCGCTCACCGAGAGGATCTTCGAGCCACACTTCACCACGAAGGCAGCGGGGAAGGGTACGGGACTCGGGCTCGACATCGTCAAACGCATCGTCGCGCACCACCATGGCTCGGTCGCCTGCGAGTCCGACGGCGCAGGTGCGCGATTCGTCGTTCGCATACCGCTCGTTCAGCCGTCCGCGGCGACGGATGGCGCCTCCCAA
Organism: Gemmatimonadota bacterium; assembly: GCA_003222065.1. Lineage (GTDB taxonomy): Bacteria > Gemmatimonadota > Gemmatimonadetes > Gemmatimonadales > Gemmatimonadaceae > AG2. Next base: position 2,136 of record QHUV01000521.1, read on the forward strand.
TCCAGATGAGAATGCATTCGGAGAATGATCAACCGCTGGAGTGGCGCCCTTTTTCTCAGAGCCACGGCGGAGCCTTGATGGGAGGACCACCGCTCATCGATCCGGTCGACGACGCGGACCATGTGCGCGGCGACTCCACGTCGCTCGTCACTCTCGTCGAATATGCCGACTTTGCGTGTTTGAACTGCGCGCGGGCGTTCCCGCTTCTCGTTAGGTACCTCGAGGAGTTCAAGGGGACGTTGCGGCTCGTCTTTCGTCATTTTCCACTCGGTTGGGAGCATCCCGACTCGGGGTTGGCCGCTCGTGCCGCGGAGGCGGCGGCACGCCAGGGGAAATTCTGGGAGATGCACGACGAGCTCTTTCGCAATCCGGGACTCCTGCACCGCGAAGCGCTCCACGCCCACGCTGCCTCGGCGGGTCTCGACCTCGGCCGCTTCAGTGTCGACCTCGACGACCCGTCAATCGTCGCTCGAATCGAGCGCGACGTCGCGAGCGGTCGCGCGAGCTCCATCAACGCCACGCCGAGCTTCTTCGTCGACGGCGCTCGTTATGCAAACTCCCGGAATGTCGAAGGCCTGCGCGAAGCGATCTTCGACGCCGCGATGCGGAACACCGAGCGACTCTTAAAGGACCGATAACACCAGGATGCTGTTCAAGACTGTGGCGACTCGCGAATTGGCGCGTCCTCTATTGCGCTGATCGCGCCGCCATCCAATCTTCAGCCCCGTCGTACCCGCCTTGAAGTCGTCCCGCCTCGCCCGGCCTTCCCCGGCGCCTGCCTCCCCGGACGCCCCGAAAGCCTCACCCGCCAAAGTCTTTACCATGGCTCGTTCTCCCGTGGACCGCGGAATGGAGGATCTCCGTCCGGCCACGGACGCGCTCGCTGCGAACGCCGTTCGAGTCAGTGAAGCGCGATATCGGACGCTCATTCAGGCGATCTCGCAGATCGTCTGGACCCGCTCTCCGTCCGGCGAATTCGCCGACCGTCAAGCGGCGTGGGAGGAGTTCACGGGTCAGGCGCCCGACGAATAACTAGGCTGGGGATGGCTCGACGTCATTCACGAGGACGACC
>QHUV01000055.1 GCA_003222065.1 Gemmatimonadota bacterium
GGGAACGGCCACAAACGCCGCAGCGCTAAGCAGGCTCATCAATACGGCGTACTCGGATATAAAGGCGCGCGTCGAAAACGGCTAGGCTCGATGGGCCACCCGCAAGCACGTCCAGATGGCCGACCATAGTGGAATTGATGGGCTTGGTCAACACTGTGGAGTTAATCACGAACCGTCGACGAGCTTGTGGCTTGAACTCAACCCTCATATTCCTGAGTGTCCAAGCAGCGTGCTCGTGCTACGATTCACCGCATGACGTTTCCGGCTGCTGTCCCGGAGATCCCCGCGGCTAGCGTCGATAAAGCCGCTGCCTACTATGTCGACACGCTGGGCTTCACCTTCGATTGGGGCGACGAGCAAGGCGGCATCGCTGGCATCTCAAGGGGAAATTGCAGACTGTTTATCACCAATCGCTCCTTCCGAGAGTCCTACGGCAACATCGGCCCTATCCTTTTCTGGCTCAATCTCGACAGCAAGACTGAGGTGGACGAGCTCTTCGCACAGTGGCAGGCGGCGCAAGCGAAGATCGTTTCCGAGCCCGAGGACAAACCGTGGAAGCTGCGCGAGTTCATGACCGCCGATCTTGATGGCAACCTCATTCGCGTCTTCTACGATTTCCGGAGCGACATTTAAGGGAACTCAATAGCGCAGCCCGAAACCGAATGGGTACAGCGGGCGCGGACTGTCGTGCGGCAGATCCGACCGCTGTGCAGATACCGCCTCCATCGACGAGGGCAGCTCGAACGGCAACTTTCCCTCGGGATGCGCACGACCCGCCAGCACATCGATCAGCGCTTCGTCGCTGACACCGAAGTTCGCGACGATCGCGCGCGCCCGCTCCTTGATCGGTGTGAGAATCGCCGGCCGGTCGAGGTAGACGACCGCGATCGTCGGCACCACCGCGCTGACGCGCTTGAATGCCTCGTAATCGGGATCGCCGTCGCGGAATGCGAGACTCCCTTCGTGGAAGAACGAACCGAAGGGATACCCCGGGTGTAGCCGCTCCGCTGGCGCCGTTAGGCGCACGATCGCGACGTTTGCTTGCGCCGGCTCGCCGACGACCGTCCAACCTTCGTGCACAACAGCGGCCGCCGCAACGCCGTAAAGGTAGACGCGCAACGAGGGTTGCCCGGCAGTGTGCCGGAGCGGCAGCTGTGCGCCCTTGTTCTCGAGGAGCACGAGTGCGCGATGCTGGGCGCCGAGCGCCGCCGCGCGGAACGCGTCGGTACCGACGCGCTGCGGCGCGCTGGACGCGTCGACGTAAGGATCCTCGAACAGACCGAGCGCGAACTTCAGCGCGAGAATGCGGGCCACCGAGGAGTCGAGCCGCGCCTCGGTGAGCTCGCCGGCGCGCACGGCGTCGACGAGCATGTCGCCGCGCTCCGTACCGCCGAACTGATCGACGCCTGCGTGCACGGCTTTCACGAACCGTGCGCGCATCGTTAGGCTCTCGACGCCCCACGGCATGCCGACGTCGGCGAACGACGGCCGCTCTCCCGCTGGTGCGCCCTCGCGACACCGCGCGCCGCAATCGTTCGTGATCGCCCAATCGGTGATGATCACCCCGTGGAACCCGTAGTGGCCGCGGAGCATGTCTGTGAGGAGCTGGTGATTGAAGCCGGCGCCGACCGCTTCGATCGGACGACCTTCCCACGTCGCGCCCTCCAGGATGGAGTAGGTCGGCATGACGCCGGCGACGCCGGCGGCGAAGGCGCCAAGGAACGGACGCACGTGATACGCGAGATGGCTCTTCCCGTTAGGCGCAGTGCCGAAGGTAGCAAATCGTCCGTAGTAATTGTGGCTGTCGTAGCCCTCGCGTGCCGCGCCGTAGCCGACCCAGTGCTTGACCACGGTTGCCACGGCAGCGCTGTCGACGCCGCGGGTGCCGTGCTGGAATCCCTCGACGTACGCGCGCACCATCCGCTCGGCGAGCGCTGCATCTTCCCCGAACGTGCCGTTGACGCGGCTCCAGCGCGGCTCGGTCGCGACGTCGGCCTGCGGCGAGAGCGCCATCTGGATGCCCACGGCGCGGTACTCGCGCCGCGCGATGTCGCCGAAGTGCCTAACGAGCGACGCGTCGCCGATCGCGGCGAGACCCAACGGTTCGGGCCATTGCGAGAACTGATTGGACCTGACGCTCGCCCCGGGGACGTACTGGAAGTGGCTCCGCGGGTCCGTGCTGATTGTTAGCGGGATGCCGAGCCTCGTGTGCTCGGCGATCTCTTGCAAGGCGTTGTTCTGCGCGGCAAGGGACCCGGGATCGCCGCCGAGCCGCGTGATCATCGAGGTGACCTTCGCGCTATCGATAAGCGCGCGGTTCACGGCGGTGTCATACGCGCCGCCGGCGCCCGGAACGCCCATCTCACTCGGCGTTCGCGCCGTTCCGTGCATCATCGTGCCGGCCTTTTCGTCGAGTGTCATGCGAGCGACGAGATCGCGGGCGCGCACGTCAGGGGTGAGGCGCCAATCCTCATATGGGTCGACCTTGCCGTTGCGATCGAGGTCCTTGAACCGCAGGCCATCCTCTTGGATAAAGGGCGCGCCACGTGTGCCGAGGTGCGGTTGGCGGGCTTGGGTGCCGGCGACTCTCGCTTGGGCGACGCCAACCGCTGGAATGGCGATCAGCGCGAGAAGAACGCGGCGACAGAGACCGACGGTGGTATGCATTGGTCAGCGCGAGCGGGAGGTGACGGAGGATGAATGGCGGATATCGGCCGGCAATTCAGTCGAGCCTCAAACTGCAACGCGATCGGGAATGACCGCTAGACGAGTCTCTTGCTCTGAAAGCGTTTCAGTGGTATGGCTGGAGGGGAAGCGCGACGACTTATGCGCGCCACGAACTTCATCTACCACAGGAGCACCATGGAAAAGCTCGGGATCTTGGCCGTGCTGGAAGCGAAGCCCGGCAAGGAACGGGAAGTTGAGCTGTTTCTAAAGTCGGCGTTGCCGATGGCCGAGGAAGAACGACAGACAGTCAGTTGGTACGCCATGAAACTCGGCCCGTCCCGGTTCGGCATCTTCGATACGTTCGCCGATCAGAGCGGGCGCGACGCGCATCTTTCTGGCCAGATCGCGAAGGCGCTCTTCGCCAAGGCTGAAGAGCTCTTCGTCAAACCGCCAACGATCGATCAACCCGAGATTCTGGCCGTCAAGGAATCGAGGGCCTGAACGCCCAATCGAAAGGGCTGTGCAGAGGAGCGAGTGAAGGACCAGTTCCTGCTCAGGAAAGAGCCGCGCGGCGCTTCGCCGCGCGAGGCCACATCGCTGTCGAACTCTCTTGCCCCTCATGGCGCATCGGGAATTTCGAGACGAACGCGGTCGGCTCTGGGAAGTGTGGGACGTGATGCCAGAGCGGCGCGACCGGCGCGGCGGAGCTGATCGCCGCACGGAGGCGCGGGCAACCTTCGATCGGCGGAAGAGGCGCGTCCTCAGTGCTGCCGTGAGCGGCGATCTCGCCAAGGGCTGGTTGGTTTTCTCCAGCGCGCTCGAGCGCCGCCGCTACACACCTCTTCCGGATCGGTGGGCCGAGGTTACGGACGACCAGCTAAACGCCTGGTGTGCGTTGGCTCGTCCCATCCCGCTGCCACGTCGATTGATTAAATAAGCTCCGGGAGCATCCGAGTTCCAAACCGCACTGTAACAGGCGGCCCAAAAAATGCCGCCCGCGCTGGCAATGGTACACGACCGGATGGCAGCACAGGAGTGGCTCCGCGCAGCGCGGCGGGGTGGCCGTGAGATCTTCGCCGACAACGTGCCCTGGCTCGTTTACGAGCTACCGCCGGCACCGTTCGATCGGCGCAGCACGCCGTCCCTCGTCTTCGAGACCGAGGACACGGTGCGTCGCATACGCGCATATCCGGACGATTGGCGCACCCTCACCGACGACGACCTGTTCGCGCTGAGCTGGACGCGTTAAGAAATTGGAAATCGTCGCGCGTCCGTAAGCATTGCGTCGTCAGGCAGCATCCAACCTCGAATCTCCCGCGTCCGCGGGTTAACATCCTCGGTGGCGCGCCGCCCGGCGCGACTCGCCGAACTGATCCACATCCCACGGCACGCACTCTGAGAGAACTCATGCCACGCTTCCCTCAGTTGTTCTGTTTTGCCTTCATGGCCTGCGCGTCGCCGCATTCCACTCCCGCGACCGACACCGGCGGCACGACCAACCCTCCTCCGGTAAACTCGAACGGCCACGATTGGCCCCGTTTTGGCTTCGACGAGGCGCGCACGAGTGCGTTCGACGCCCCGACCGGCATCACGGCGGCAATCGTCCCGACGATGAAGCGCCAGCAGGTCGCGATCGAAGGCGTCGTCGACGCCTCTGCCATCTACCTGCACAACATTCAGGTGAGCGGGGCCGCGCATGACGCCTTCTTCGTCACGACACTGTACGGGAAGACCATCGCCGTCGACGCGAACGATGGCTCCATCCTTTGGACCTACACCCCCACCTCATATGGCACGTGGGCCGGATCGGCGCGCATAACGAATGTCACGCCGGTGGCCGACCCAGATCGCACCGCGATCTACACCGCCTCGCCGGATGGACACGTCGAAAAGCTCGCCGTCTCCGACGGCCATGAGCTCTGGAATACTTCGATTACCAACCTGGCGACGCGGGAGAAGATCGCGTCCCCGCTCAACTATTCCCGGGGCCACATCATTGCCGTCACCGGCGGCTATATCGGCGACGCCCCTCCGTATCAGGGCCACGTCACCATACTCGATGCCGCGACCGGTCAGACGCTGCACAACTGGAACTCGTTATGCAGCAACCGGACGGGCTTGATCGATCCTTCGTCCTGTGCGCAGAGCGGCTCGGCGATTTGGGGACGTGCTGGCGCGGTCGTCGATCCAACGACCGGGAATATTTTCGTCGCGACTGGGAACGGCCGGTGGGACGGCGTCACGAGCTGGAGTGACGCCGTCATCGAGCTCGACCCGTTGGCCACGCAAATGCTCGCCAACTACACGCCGACGAACACCGCGAACCTCGAGGCATCCGATGCGGATGTCGGTTCGGTTTCACCGGTGTTACTCGACGCAACGCACGTCGTACAAGGTGGAAAGGACGGCGCCCTGCGGGTGCTCGACCTCCAGACACTATCCGGGGGCACCGCACACAAAGGCGGCGAGGCCCAGTCGGTGGGCACACCGTCGGGTAGCGCGATGTTCACCGCGCCGGCCCTCTTCCGGCAGTCGGGCACGGTTTGGGTCTTCGTCGCCTCCGGCGGCGGCACGGCGGCATGGACATACAGCAACGGCCGCCTAACGGCGGCCTGGAGCAACGGCAACTCGGGGACGAGCCCCGTAACTGCCGGCGGGCTGCTCTGGATCTTCGACCCCGGCGGCACGTTGCGGGTGTACGATCCGACGAGCGGTGTGCAAGTCGCGACGCTCCAGAGCGGCGGAGGCCATTGGAATAGCCCGATCATCGCCGATGGTCGCATCGCGCTTCCGGAGGGGAGCGCGAACTCGCACTCCCAGAGCGGCGTGCTGAACATCTGGAGAATTCCATAGACCAACAATCGGCATTGGATCCCGTCGCCCTTCGCATTTTCGTCTACGACGAGATCGTTGCGCGCGGCCGGCCGCCGGCCTTGTCCGACATCGCCGCGCGGTTCGAGATCACCGTGCCTAACGCTCGGCGCGCGCTCGCCGAGCTCAAGATCGGGAAGACGATCCTCGTCGATCCGCAATCGGGCGAGATCTGGATGGCCGGACCGTTCTCCGCGGTCGAGACACCGTATCACGTCGTGAGTGGCAGCCGCACGTGGTGGGCGAATTGCGCCTGGGACATGCTCGGCGTCGTCATGATCGTCAACGAACGGACGACGATCCACACGCAATGTACGGATTGCGCGGCGCCAATGACGCTCACCGGCGATCCTTCCGTCGAGCCTAACGAGAAGGCCGTCGTGCATTTCTTGGTGCCGGCGCGGCGCTGGTATGAGGACATCGGCTTCACGTGAGCGACGATGTCGATCTTCCGGTCGGAAGAGCACGTGTTGAACTGGACGCGCGCCAATGGGCACGCGGTCGGCGCGATCGTCGATCTGCCGCAGGTGTGGCAGCTCGCGAAACTCTGGTACGCTGATCCACGCGCGACCACGTGGCGGCCGCGAACGCGCGATGAATCCCAGGCCTTGATCGCCGCGGCTGGTCTCACCGGCCCCTTTTGGGAGCTGCCGAAATGACGCCTTGCGTCAGGCGCGCCCGATGTCGCGCTAGCGTGGCTCGGCGGGCCTGTCTAGCTTGCTCCGCCGATGGCCGCGCATCCTCGCGCCAAGCCAGAAGTCCAGTTTTTGGGGGATAGCGACGAATGACAACCCGACTTGAGAAAACGATCAAGCGTGAGCTGGAGCTCGACGGACGTCTCTATACCGTGCAGATGGGGCCCGATGGCGTGAAAGTCACGGAGAAGGGGCACCGGAAGGGGCAGGAGCTCTCCTGGCGTGCGATCATCAGCGGCGATGCGTCACTGCACCAGGATCTCAACGTCTCGTTGGACGCGACGTCTTCCGAAGGCGAATAGCGTTTCGCTAGTCGTTCGCGCCGAGTGCCGCCTTCGCGCGGCGCTCATTGCGCAGGTCCAGCTCGAGCTGCTCGTCGTCCTCGTCAGGCGTGTCCATCTCGAGCTGAACGATGCGCTGCCGGTGCTGAAGCATGCGGATCGGGGCGCGCAGGCTCGCGCGCGGCGCGTTGACAATCGCGAGTGCCTCGGCCCGCACTTCACCGGGCAGCTGCATTGCGAGACCATGCTCGAGGAGCTCGCGCATCCGCGCCTGGTCGCGTCGCATCGCTGCGCGGTACACCTGATCGAGGTATTCGAGCAGCAGACTCGACATCGGCGTCTGCCTCACGAGTCCACTGGTACGCGACGCTGCTTGCGCCGGGGCCGGGCTTCGGCGCGCGCGCGCTCGAGCTCTCGAGGATACTCCCGCGGCGGCAGCAGGATATCGGGAGGCGTTTCCGCGGCCGTGAGTCGGCGCTCGAGCCAGATCACCACCCTAACGAGATAGTCGCGCTCCAGAGCGTGCATCATCGCGAGGAGGGCGCAATACGCCGCCGGTGCCGGCTGCCCAATGACATCTTCGAATTGGTTGAGCGTCCAGGCGAGATCGCGTGCGTCCATCCATGTCGCGTGCGACCAACGCGGATCGGTGATGCGCGCGAAACCTTCCGACGTCGGCCACGCGCGCGAACGTCCGCGCGCGATCCATTTCTGTGCCTCACCCACGCTGACGATGTTCGGTGCGTCACCGCCCTTGGGTGCACGTCGCATCGCCACGTCGGATCGCCATCGTTATGCATCGCGTCGCGCATCGCCAAGCAATCGTCGTGGGTCGTTAGGCTTGCGCATCCCCTCGCGCCACAAATCGCCGACTTCCCGCATCCGCGCCGCCATCGATTCGATGGTGAAGGCACGCGGATCCAGGTCGGGCCGCAACTCGCTCCATCGGAGCGGCGCCGACACCGTCGCCTCGGGGGTCGCCCGCGCCGAGTACACGCTCGCGACCGTCTTCCCGCGGATGTTCTGCAGAAAGTCGACGTAGACGGACGACGTCGGACGCGACTGCACCCACCGCGTTACTGTTGTCTCGCGCGGGTGACGTTCCGCGACGCGCGTCGCCACCAGCTCGGCGACGAGCCGCGCGGTCTCGTTAGGTGTCCCGGCGACGAGCGGGAGCACGATGTGGATTCCGGACGACCCTGACGTCTTCGGCACGCCGTGCAATCCGAGGTGATCGAGCTCGTCCCCGACCCAAAGCGCGACGTCGACGACGCGGCGAAATGACGCGCGCGGACCGGGATCGAGATCGACGATCGCGTAATCGGCGTACCCGACCGATTGCACCCGTGAGTGCCATGGATCGATCGAGATCGCCCCGAGCTGCACGACGTAGAGGAGCGTCGCCAGGTCACCGCCAACGAGCCGCCGCTGCGTCTTGAGGCCCTCATCCGCGACCGATTCCACCCGCACGCCATCGGGAGGATCATCCGGCGCGCGCTGCTGGTAGAACGACATTCCGCCGACGCCATTCGGAAACCGTTTCATCACCAGCGGCCGGTCGGCGATCGCCGACAGCAGGTACGGGGACACGCTGGCGTAGTACGCCATCAGATCGCCCTTGGTGTAGCCGCCTTTCGGGAAGAAGCGCTTGCCGAGATTGGAGATCTCGAGATCCTGCTCGGGCGTCAGATGCAGGACCCCGGCGCCGCCCGCCGCCTCGAGCTCGCCGATGTCGCCGATCAAATCGTGAATTCGCGACCCCGAGACTTGCGCGGCGCGCGACCGCGGCCGCGGCCGCTTTCCGCCTGCGCGTCGGTGGCCCGGTGATGAGAGTGTGCTCATCGCGATGCCTTACGACGACCGCCCGCCGGCCTACGAACGGCGCGCGACCGCTTGACGACGCCGGCAGAAATCGGCTCGCGGCGAACGGCCCCTGACTCCTTGTCGTCGCGAACGCCGACGAAGATCGGCTGCCGCAGCTTCCCGTCCGCTGTCCACTCGTTGAACTTGACCTCGACGACGACGCGCGGGCTCACCCAATGCGCCCGCTCATTCGTGCGCGGCACTTTTGCAAAGGGACAGCGCTTGCGTTCCAGCGCCGCGAGGCGGCGATACATGTCGGTGAGCGACACGCGCGAGAAACCGCCGCCAGTGTGGCCGGCGTAGACGAGATTTCCATCGTCGTCATAGTAGCCCAGCAAAATGGCGCCGAGATGCTGGCGCGAGTTGCGGGGCTCGGTGTAACCGCCCACCACGAACTCTTGGCGTTGCTCGACCTTGAGCTTGAGCCAGGCACGCGACCGCTTTCCGGGCTCGTAAATGGCGTCCTTTCGCTTCGCGATCACGCCTTCCCAGCCGTGGGCGCGAGCCTGCCTGAGGAGCGTTGTCGGATTGCCAGTGAGAGAGTCGCTGATGCGCAGCACGTGCGGCACCGGGGGGTTCAACAACTGGAGCAGATGCGCTCGCCGCACGTGCTGCGCCTCATTGATCAGCGCCTCATCACCATCGAGAAGAACGTCGAAAGCCATATAGGCGACCGGTGTATCACCGCTTCGCGCGGCGATAGCCGCGCGGTCGGTCGCATGCATTCGTCCCTGTAACTGCTGGAAGCGCGCTGGCGAATTACCGTCCATCGCCACGAGCTCCCCATCGAGCACGAACGGTTTCCTGCGCGCGCGCGACAGCCCGGCGAGCGCGGCAACGATCTCGGGAAACTGCGCCGTCTTCGAGTTGCCGTTGCGGCTGAGGAGGGACACCGAGCCACCCGCGACGAAGGCAAGGATGCGAATGCCATCGTACTTCGGCTCGAATGTCCACTCCTCGCCGTTAGGCAAGTCCTGGCCGACGCTGGCAAGCATCGGGGCCAGAGCGCGGCCGATCAACGCCGGACGCGCCGCGGGGCGGTCGCGCTGCGCGGCGGTCGCCACGGCGGCGATCGTCTTGCGCGGGCGGCGCGCTTGTCGCGCCCCGCGGTTGCTGTGCCAGACGTGCGTCGCGTCGCCGGCGATGCCTTCCATGTCGCGGCCCGACACGACGGAGGTCGTCGCCTCGCCGGCAATGTCGGAGCCACGACGCGCGTCGCTATCGTCACGCTTCATGAGGAGCCATTGCGGCTTCGCGCCGTCATCCACCCTGGTGCGCACGGGGAGAAGACGCCGCGCAGACGCTCGCCGTAGAGTCGAACGGTGAGGCGTCCGCGGTGGAATGCACGCCGGAGCACGCGCTCGGGATCGTCGTCACCGGCAAGATCCTCGGGCTCATAGGTGCCGCGGTCCCAGAGCATGACCGTGCCGCCGCCATATTCGCCCCGCGGAATCACACCCTCGAAGGTGTTGTACTCCATCGGATGATCTTCGACCTCGACGGCGAGGCGGCGGGCGGCGGGATCGAGGCTGGGCCCTTTGGGCACCGCCCAGCTCTTCATGACGCCGCCGAGCTCCAGACGGAGGTCATAGTGCAGATGGGTGGCGGCGTGCTTCTGGACGATGAACGTGAGTCCGCGACCGAGGCGCGGCACGATCATGCCGCCCCGCGGCTCGGCGGTAATGCCGAAGTCGCGCTTGCGACGATACTCGGTGAGCTTCCGTCCGATCGTGGCCGGTGTCGTCATTCGGTCATCGTTAGGCCGTCTTGCGCCGCGCACGCGTCGCGCGGGCCGGCCGCTCGCCAGCGACCGCCTTCTCGCCGCGCGAACGGGTCTTCCCCTGATTCAGGCTCTCCTGGAGCCGGGCCATCAGGTCCACGACCGGCGTCGCTTCCGGCTCCGTCGGCTCCGTCACTTCAACCTTCTTCCCCTTCAACTTCGCCTTGATGATGCGCATCAGATTCGCCCGATAGTCGTCCTCGTACTTCGATGCGTCGAACGACTCCGTCAGATTGCCGATGAGCTGCTCGGCCATTTGCAGCTCCTGCGGGCGTACCGTATCGGCCTTCGGAAAAGAGTAGGTGTCAGTGTTTACTAACTCATCGCCGAAGCGCATGATCTCGAGGACCAGGGCATCGCCGACCACCTTGACGCCGGCGAGGTGATGGGAGTTCGACCGCATGGTGATCTTCCCGATCCCGACGGTGCCGGTGTTGCGCACCGCTTCCCGCAACAGCGCGTACGGTTTCTCGCCACCCTTCGCCGGCAGCAAATAGTACGGGGTCTCGAAATACCGCGGATCGATCTCGTCGGCGCCGACGAAGTCGAGAATCTCGATCACCTTTGACGACTCGAGCGCTGCTGCCTTGAAGTCGTCATCCGTCATCACGACGAAACGGCCTTTCGCGTATTCATAACCTTTGACGATGTCGTCCCATGGCACGGTCTTGCCATCCTTCTGACACACGCGCTCGTAACGTATGGGTGAATGATCGCTCTGATGCAATAAGCGAAAACTCACACGCTCACCGGCTTGAATTGCGGAATAGAGCTGGACCGGAATATTCACAAGTCCGAAACTCAGCGCGCCTTTCCAGATCGGTCGCATGATCGCGTGTTGTCGCAGCAGGAGTTGAAGGGACACTTCAGTGAGGCAACTCCGATGCTATCAACACACTGTGCACATTGCATGTGGATAGTGAGACAGTTGTCCACGCTCGAGCGCTATTCCGTCCTCGGTTATCGACAGGCAATCCACACGAGTTTCACGTTCTTTAATCGCCGACCGCCACGCGAGATGACGTTCAGTTTCGAATTGCGCGCGACCGAATGGATGACGTCGTGGGGAAAAGAGGTTCTCAAGAGTCTTCCACATACGATTTCAACACGTACTCACCGCCAGTTCGATGTGAATTCATCACGACTTACAACGTTGTCGACATTTGTCCACAGAAGCTATCCACATAAAACACAACAACTTAGCCGGGATTTTCCTATTGCGCGTCGAAATTGGTTCGTCTAGGTTCACCTCCCCACGTCGGACCGGCGTCCCCACCGCGCGATTTGCACGGCTCCCTCCAGCTCCCTCTCTCACATCCTTCCCATGCACCTCGTTTCCTGCGCTCGGCCAAGTGAGCCTCTCGAGGACGCGCCCTGTTCGTCATTGCTCATCGACAACACGAAAGGCGCATGGACTGGCTACTGGTCGACGATGGATGAAGGCTACTACGCCCGTTGCCAGCGTCCCGACGGCAGTGAAGAGTGGTTTCGACTGTACGAAGAGGGCATCGGTATCCGCGCTACGCCAATGGCGTCCGTCGCCGCGATACCGGCCGCGCCCACCCGAGTGTCCACGCATCCCGGTGTCGGCATGGACGACACGACACGCGCGCGTGCGCAGCGCCGCGTTATGCTCCTTTTGGCGCGCTCAGCGAGCGCGCGAGGTATTCTTGTCGGAAGCGCGCGGCCGAAGTCGCGCTAATGCACGCGGCCGTCTCGCTCGCCCTCGGGCAGCAGCTCGAGTTGCGGCGTACGTTGTCGGATGACGCACGCGGCCGATTCGTACAACCACTCCAACGCGGGCAAGATCTGCACGTCGCCCGACGTCGCGGAACGAGCGAGCGACAACGCGACGTAGACGCGCTGCGTGACGTCGTTAGGCGCACCGTGGATTCGGTACAGCAAAAGCTCCGTCGCGGCTTCGCTGAGATGGAAGAGCGCGAACAGATAGAAGCGCATCCGCATCTCCTCCGATTCGTCGAAGCTCGCCAGCAGCTCTCGCTCCCGCGCGCCGCGCTCCTCGCGAATCGTCGCCACGAGCTCCATCGCGCGCTCGAGTCCCGAGGGTCCGGCGCCGCCGAGGACTTCTGTCCACAGCTCGACGATGCGCCGCAAGAGCAGCAGATCCCAGCGCAGCTCCCGGTCGTCACCCGGAAAGAGCTTGCGACGATGCACCGCCAGCCAGGGTCGGAGGTTCTCTGCCTGGCCGGCAACGTGCGCGAGTGCGACAACGAGCAGCACGCGATAGAGCGCGCCGACCTCGTCGTCGAAGTCGAGGGGAGCCGCAGCGAGCAGGCTAAAGGCGCGGCCGGCACCCGCGCGCAGGAAAGCGCGCCGCTCCCCCAGCTCGGCTGGACCTGCAACAGCAAATGGACTGCCGAGCCCTTCGAGCTCCAGCCGCTCGCGGGCCGCGATATCGAAGGCACTCGCGAGAGCGAGCAGATCCTCCGTCGCCGGTTTCGATCGCTGGCTCGTTGCGCCGCTGCGCAGCGCACGCAGCACGTCGTCCGCAAAGGCAATGAGCGACGTCCGCTGCTCCGTGCCAAAAGTGGAGACAGCCCAGTGTTCTTCGAGCGCGACCAACGGGTCGTTCGCAGACGCCATGAATGTCATGCTGGTCGAAAAGGGCGGTGCTGCCGGTGGCAGGTGCACTTCCACAGTACCCCGCGTACCGCCCGTCCACGAGATGGCACGGTCCGCGAGAGCCAGATAAACCCAACGCCGCACACAGTACGACGCATAAGTCACGGCTCGGTCACAACGCCCGGGGCGATGTGCCCGATTGGCCTTCAGGTATATGGCAATGGGATTTGAACCGAACGCACGACGACGGCTTCGGTTGGTCGCTGCCGCGACTAAGGATCCCGTGCTTGCCTACGAACTGGTTGGCGCTCTAGAGGAAGATACGATGTCGCAGGTACCGAGCGTGGACCTCGCGCGCGCGATCGCGCGCTGCCCTCACTGCCGCTCTTCGCAAGCCAGTACGAGCAGTCGGGAGGGGCTGTGTGAGGTCCACCGGGCGCGGTGGAATCTCGAGGCATGCGTGAGCAGCGACGCCGAGCGCGAGGCGATGGCCGAGCCTCACCTCGAGTCGCTGTTGCGGCGTGCCCTCTCGAGCGAGGATGGAGGTACGCAGTTCCTCGCCGCCTACGAGCGCCAGGCCCGCGCTCTCGATGCGGTTTGGGAAGCGCATCGCCGCGGTGCGGTGCAGTTGCCGCAGGCGGTCGCGGACAAGGTCGAACAAGCCAGAACGACGCCTCCGCGCTTCCTTCGCGGCGCCACTTTCGATACCATCCGGGCTCGCTAGTTCGGCACCTCCATCGCTGCACCCGCTACGGGGTTCGCCATGACCGCGCGCCTCGCGCCTCGCGTCATATCGCTCTTCGCTTGCGCCGCGCTTTTCGCCCCCGTTTCGCGGAGCGGAGTACGTCGCGTCGTGGCCGATCGCTGGCTCCTCGTGAGCGATGAGCCGGGCGATCGCCTCGTTGTGCTCAACGTCGCCAGCGGCGAGATAGTCGGGACGATTCCGGTCGGCGGCCGGCCACGCGGCATGGCCGCCAGCACCGATGGTCGCCGGGTTTTCGTCGCCCTCGGCAAGGATGACGCGGTTGCCGTCGTCGACGTCGCGTCACGCCACGTCGTCCGGCAGCTCGCCGTCGGCAAAGATCCCGAGCAGGTCGCGGTGAGTCGCGATGGGGCCACCGTCTACGTCTCGAACGAGGAGATCGCCATGGCCACGGCGGTCGACGTCGCGACGAAGCGCACCCTGTTCACGGCCGCCGTCGGGAAAGAGCCGGAGGGAATTGCCGTCGCGCCTAACGGGCACAAGCTATACGTCACCGGCGAATCGGATTCCAGCGTGACCGTGCTCGATGCGGTCACCGGTCGTCGCCTAACGGGCTTCGCCGTCGGCTCCCGTCCGCGCTTTGTCGCGTTCACCCGCGACGGCGCGCGCGCCTATGTGAGCGCCGAGAATGGCGGCACGGTGACCTATGTGGACGCGCGCGCCGATACCGTCGCCGGCGCCGTAGTCGTCGGCGACCGGACGACAAAACCGACGGGCCTTGCCCTGTCGCCTGACGAGAAGACCCTATATCTCGCCAACGGCCGCTCGAATGACGTCGCCGTCATCGATGTCGCGTCCCGGTCCGTCGTAGCGACGATTGCCGTCGGCGAGCGCCCCTGGGGTATCGCGCTGAGCGGCGACGGGCGAACCTTGTACACGGCGAACGGCCGGTCGGGTTCGGTCTCGATCATCGACGTCACCTCGCGGCGCGTCACCGCGACCATCGCCGTCGGTGGCCGTCCCTACTCGGTGCTCCTCGTCCCGTAGCTCGACCAGTCGTCGAGATTCCCTCATCGAAGGCTATCGATGCTCTGGCGGGCGCTGCTCGTGCTCGTGCCAATATCGCTGGTGCTCGCGGCGATCAGCGCCGTCCCGCGGGCCGTCGTGTTCGTCGTCGCGATCCTCGCCATCGTACCACTGGCGGAGTGGGTGCGGAGGGCGACGGAGCACGTCGCGGCGCGCGCCGGGAGCGCCATCGGCGGTCTCCTGAATGTGTCGTTTGGCAATGCGCCCGAGCTCATTATTGCGCTCTTCGTCCTGAGTGGTGGGCACGTCGCCGTGGTCAAGGCACAGATCACGGGATCGTTGATCGGAAACAGCCTGCTCGGACTCGGCCTCGCCATCGTCGCCGGGAGCTTCGGCCGCGAAGTGCAACACTTCAATCGAGAGCGCGCCGGCCTGCTTTCGAGTTTGCTCATCCTCGTCACTATTGCCGTCATGCTGCCGGCGCTGTTCGACTACACCGAGCGCGGCGTGCTTCGCGATCCCAATACAGCGGCGCTCGACGACAAGCTCAGTCTCGGCGTGGCGATCGTCTTGATTCTCGTTTACATCGCTAATCTGATCTATACGCTCGTAACCCACCGCGATGTTTTCACGCGGAGCCCGATCCCCGATGAGCCCTCGGATCCTGGTATCACCGTGCCCTGGCCCCTCAGCCGATCCCTCCTCGTGCTTGCCGGAGCCACGGCCCTAACGGCACTGGAGGCCGAGCTGGTGTCGGATACGGTAGAGGCGACGGCCACGCGCTTCGGCCTAACGCCGTTCTTCCTTGGCGTCATCGTGCTCGCCATCGTCGGTAACGCGGCCGAGTACGTTTCCGCCGTGTATTTCGCGCGACGTGGGCGCATGGGGCTCGTCGTCGGCATCACCGTCGGCTCGACGATTCAGGTCGGTCTGCTCGTCGCGCCGATCCTCGTGATCCTGTCTCATTTCCTCGGTCACCCGATGAATCTCGTCTTCGGCAATCCGATCGAGCTCATTGCCATCGCGGGGGCGGCGTTCATCGTCAACTCGATTGCACAGGACGGCGAGACCACGTGGTTCGAGGGAGTGCTCTTACTCGCGGTTTATCTCCTATTCGCGATGGCCTTCTTTCTGGTGAGCGGGTAGAGTACTCGTCACCGCTGGCGACTGGCGCACGGAGAGTGTTTGTATGCGAAAGGTCAATCTCGATGAAAAGTTCGCGGCGTTCGATGAGTACTGGAGTCCCAAAATCATTGGCGAGCTCAATGGCCAGCAGGTAAAGCTCGCGAAGTTTCAGGGACCATTCGTGTGGCATCATCATGAGAATGAAGACGAGCTCTTTCTCGTGCATCGCGGCCACTTTCGGCTCGAGCTGCGCGATCGGGTGCTCGAGCTCGGGCCCGGCGAGCTCGTTATCGTGCCGCGCGGTGTCGAGCATCGGCCGGTGGCGGACGAGGAGGTCGAAGTCCTGCTCTTCGAGCCGGCGACGACGCTGAATACCGGGAACGTTCGCAATGACCGGACGCTGGACGAGCTAGCCCGCCTCTAATGCCTCCGCTCCTCAATTCCGCCGACTCGGCGCCAGTGCTACAACCCAGCGAGGCCGGAAACGGCTTCACGCTGCGCATCGCGTCGCTGCAGGACACCAGCGCCCTGGCCCGCGCTGCAGCGACGTTCTTCGTCCAGACATTTGGCTCAGCGAACCGGCGAGAGGACATGGACGCGTATCTCACGTCAGCGTTCTCTGAGGAACGCCAACGCGCCGATCTCCAGGACCCCAACCAGCGGGTGTGGTTGGCGCTTGGCGTAAACGGCGACACCGTCGGCTACGCCCACGTGAGACGCCGGCCCTTGCCAACCTACATCTCGATCGCGCGACCGAGCGCGACCGAGATTGCTCGCATCTATGCTGACCAGACATGGCATGGCCACGGCCTTGGCGCGGCGAAACATGCAGCGATGCTCCTGGCCACGCAGCGAGTTGGACATCCTTTATCACGATCGCGAATGGGGCGTCCCGGAGCACGGCGATCGCGCGTTGTTCGAGCTGCTCACGCTGGAGGGAGCCCAGGCCGGCTTGAGCTGGTCGACGATCCTCAACAAGCGGGATGCCTATCGCGAGGCGTTCGTGAACTTCGATCCCGCGCATGTG
Organism: Gemmatimonadota bacterium; assembly: GCA_003222065.1. Taxonomy (GTDB): domain Bacteria; phylum Gemmatimonadota; class Gemmatimonadetes; order Gemmatimonadales; family Gemmatimonadaceae; genus AG2. The sequence goes on from QHUV01000055.1 coordinate 16,622, forward strand.
GCGCGCTTCAGCGCGGCGCGTGTTGAACGACTTCTCAGCAACCCCGGAATCGTTCGCAACCGGCTCAAGATCGAAAGCACGGTCACCAATGCTCGTGCGTTTCTTCGTATCGCTGGCGAGGAAGGCTCCTTCGATCGTTACGTGTGGTCGTTCGTCGGCGGTCGACCCGTGGTCAACCGTCGGTCCGGGCACGGCGATATACCGGCCAAGACCGCCGAGTCTGACGCCCTGAGCAAAGACCTCAAGAAGCGGGGCTTCCGATTCGTAGGCTCGACGATCTGTTACGCCTTCATGCAGGCGACGGGTATGGTGAACGACCACGTCGTCGATTGCTTTCGATACCTTGAGGTCTCGGACGAGCTGGCCGGCCGGGAGGCGAACGCGGGCGTGATGCGTAGCGGCCCCACTGGCATGGGAAGGACAAAGTCGAGAAGTTGACTGGTGCCGGGCGTTCGCTAAAAGACACTCGCTCCGGCATCGGCGGGCCTGACGGCATCGCTAGAGCGCAGCGCGGCCCGGCCATCGAAACTCGACATGCGGACCCCAAACGATACGCCCACGAGTACAACGACGGCGGCGCCCTCGCATCGCCTCGCTGCGCTCCCGACGTACGTCTTCGCGTGGCTGGATGAGCTGAAGGAGGCGGCGCGTTCGCGCGGCGCCGTTCTCATCGATCTGGGCATCGGTAACCCGGATCAGCCGACGCCACCCGCGGTCGTCGACGCGATCACCAAGGCGTATGCCGATCCGCGCACGCACGGCTATCCGCCTTTTCGGGGCACCCCGCAGTTCCTGGATGCCGCGGCCGCCTTTATGAAGACGCGCTTCGGCGTCACGGCGGACCCCGAGCGCGAAGTGGTTTGCGTGAGCGGCGGCAAAGAAGGGATCGCGCATTTGGTCATGGCCTTCACCGACGAGGAAGGTGTCGCGCTCGTGCCGGACATTCACTATCCGGTGCATAGCCGCGTCGCGGCGCTCGTCGGTGGGCGCGTTCATCTCGTGCCGATACGTCGCGACCGTGGCTACCTGCCCAATCTCGAGGCAATTCCCAGCGCGATTGCCCGCAAGGCGCGATTGCTCGTGCTCAACTATCCGCACAACCCTACTGGTGCTTGCGCACCAGTCGAGTTTTATCAGGAAGCGATCGCCTTCTGCGCGCGCTATGGAATCGTGCTCGTTTCCGATCTTGCGTACAGCGAGATCACCTTCGACGGCTATGTCGCGCCGAGCGTGCTCGAGTTGCCTGGAGCGGCGGACGTCGCGGTCGAGTTCCATTCGCTCTCGAAGAGTTTCAACATGGCGGGTTCCCGCGTCGGATTCGCCGTCGGCAACGCCGATTTGGTCGACGCCCTGTACGCGGTGCGTACGAACATGGGCTACGGCACGCCGGCGGCGATTCAGGCGGGCGCCGCCTACGCGCTCGCCCACGCGGCCGAGCTCACGCGTCCAGTCGCGTGCCGCTATAAGGAGCGACGCGACGTCGTGATCGAGGAATTTCGCTCGCTCGGCTGGGACGCGGCGCCGACGCCGGCGACGATGTTCGTTTGGCTGCCCGTGCCCGCCGGATTCGACTCGCAAGGATGGACGCGCCACCTGATCGACGTCGCCGACGTCGTCGTCACGCCCGGCAATGCCTTTGGTCCCGGCGGAGAAGGATTCTTCCGCGTTTCGCTCGTCGCACCGCCTAACGTCATACGCGAGGCGCTCGCCCGGCTGCGGCGGGCCGGTGTGCGCTTCGCGCGATCCTGATCCGAGTCGAGTTTCGGCGATGAAGCTGACCGAGGCGCTCATGCGCCGCGCCGAAGAGGCGCTGACCTTCGACCCTCGCGAAGAGCGACGGGCATTGCTCGACCGCACGGCGGTTGCCATCGCCGACGCTCCAACGCTGCGTCGGCGAATCGCTCAAGCGTTAGGCGAAGGCGCCGACGCCGCGCAGCTCGCCGTCGACCGGCTGGTGACCGGCAGCGACCAGCTGAACGTCAGCTATCTCGAACGCGGCATGATCGCCGCCGACGCCGTGGCCCACGTCGAAGTGCGGAACGGCGAGAGCGAAGTCATCGGCTCGGCGACGGGATTCATGGTCTCACCGTGCCTACTGCTCACCAATCATCACGTTCTCCCAACCGAGGACGACGCGGCGCAGAGCTGGGTCTATTTCCGTCATGAGTTCGATGCGGTCGGACGTGCTCTCGAGTCGTGCGTATTTGCGCTCGACCCGTCGGCCTTCTTCTTCACCGATGCGGACCTCGATTTCACGGTCGTCGCGGTGGCGCCCGAGACACCCGATCGGCGCCAGCGGGTCGCTCGCTTCGGTTGGCTGCGGCTGTCGGGGAGTGCCGACACAGTCCTCCCCGGAGAATGGCTGACGATGATCCACCACCCCGGCGGCTCTCCGAAGCAAGTCGCGCTTCGTCAGAATTTACTCATCAGACGCAGCGACGCCGACCTCTGGTACGCGACGGAAACCGCGCCGGGATCGTCGGGAGCGCCGGTATTCAACGACTCGTGGCAGGTGACGGGTATCCACCGTACGGGCGCGCCGGCGCGCGATCGCGCGGGCCAGGTCTTGACCGTCGACGGCCAACAATGGGTCGACGGCAGCGACGAAGCGCGCGTCGTGTGGCGTGCCGGACTCGGCACGCGTGCGTGCGCGATCGTCCAGCGCCTCGCCGCGGCCAATGGTGAGCATCCACTCATCGCCGAGCTGCTTGACGAATCCGATCCGGATGCCTCGGACGCGATCGTCGTCCCACTCGGCGCCGGCGCGGCCCGCGTCGCGTCCGCTGTCGGAACGGCATCAGTCGAGCACGCGAGCGACGCACCACGACCGATCCCATTCCCGCGTGTTGCCTCCGACGGCAACGGCGGCGGGTCGTATGAGCCAGCGCCAACCACCGAGGCGGTGACCGTGACCGTGCCGCTCCGTATTACCGTGCGCGCCGGCAACGGCTCTGGCCGCGCGCCCGCCGTCGGCGTCAATCTGAGCTGACGACGAGATCGCGTCGCGGCTATTGGTATTGGATGTACAGTGGCTTCGGTACGAGGTGAAGCAACTCACGCGGCGTGATCAAGGGCTCGCCAGACTTGGCGTCGTTGTGAAGGAAGAGCTTGAACCCGGTGAACTGGACGGGATCAGCAACTTCGTAATCCCGGTACGAATCGAATTTCAGCCAGGGCGGGCCCCACCCGTCCATGTCCATCACGATCTGCACGCGAGGATCGAGATGGATCTGTCGTGGATTCGGCACCATTCGCTTGGTGAAGCGATGGACGACGAGCACTTTCGGCGGAAGATGCTTCTCCGACACCAGCTCGGCGAGCGTGCGCGACGCGTAGTTCACGTCGTCGGCCATCATCGTGCCGATCTTCGTTCCCGGCTTCAGGCCCTCTTTGTCGTAATGCATCGAGAACTCGGGATCGAGTCCCAAGTGCACGTCCGGCCGCTCGAGAAAGTGCAGCAGCCGTGGCAGCTCCGCTCGCACAGTGCTGTGGCCGACCTGAATGTCGAGAAAGAGCAACGCGTGTCTCGTCTGCGCCCACTGATACACTCGCTCGATCAATGTGTCGGGCATGCGGAGCCGATACATCCCGTCTTTGCCGGGAGAGCCTTGAGCGACGACGGCGATGAGGTGCAACGCGGGAACAGTCGGCGTCGAGGGATCCGCATCCTCCCAGCGCGTATAGGAAATACTGTCGTGAGATGTCCGCCGTACCGCTGATGGTGGCGGGAGCGCCGCGTGCGCTGCGGGCGTGGCAGGAGCAGGACGCACGACCGCGCTGTCGCGCGCGCCGCTATCCGAGGCAGCTTTAGGATGTGTGCTGTCCTTGACGCCCGCTGCAGACTGTGGGGTCGAGGCGGTCGTGACGGGAGGAGCCCCTTTGCTGACGGACTCGGGACCGCAGCCGAGGACGAGAATGAACAACGGCGGCGCGAGCACTCGCGCGGCACCCTGGAAACCCGTTAAGCGAAACATGAGCCGAAGCAGATCTATGCGAGCAGAGAGCGAGACGCGCGCCACGCTCCACGAGTGAGCACCGGTGGACGAAAGCTAATCGTACCGCGGCATTGACCGAGTGGCGACCAATCTCCGCGGCCGGTAACTTCGCACCCTCAACCGGAGGGCCGATGAGGAGGCTTGTCTCGACGCTTGTCGTGGCGGGAACCGCCGCGCTTGGTGTTGGCTGCCGGCAGGGCGGGGCTCATGAGCGGGATTCCGTTTCCCGAAGCGGCTCCGCCGCCGCGCACGCGTGGAATCCATCGGCATGGCGGGCGCCGACGGTCGCCGAGTTGCCCAATGACTCGTTGGGTAGCGCCGTTCGCCGCGGGCTCGCACTCGTGACCGCGACGGCGGACAGCTTGCCGCGGTTCGCCGCCAGTAACTTGAGTTGCACGAGTTGTCATCTCGATGAGGGACGCCGGGGTACGGCCGCGCCCCTCTCGGGTGTGTTCGCCCGGTATCCGAAGTACATCGAGCGGACGGGCGCCGTCGTCCCGATCGAGGACCGCGTCAACTACTGCATGACGCGCAGTCTCGCCGGCTCGCGACTGCCTAACGATAGCCGAGAGATGCAGGACATCGTCGCTTACCTCGCGTTCATGGCGCGTGGCGTTCCGATTGGCGCGCATCTCGCCGTCGAGGGCATGCCGGCAATGCCGAAGGATGCCGGCGACACGACACGCGGCGGCACTGTCTATCGCGACGCCTGTGCGCGTTGCCACGGCGCCGACGGCGCCGGCCTGCTGAAGGTGCCCGCACTCTGGGGGCCGAAATCGTTCAGCATCGGCGCGTCGATGGCTCGGCAGGAGCGCGCGGCGTCATTCATCCGGCACAACATGCCCTTCGACAAACCGGGCACGCTCAGTGACCGCGAGGCGTACGACGTCGCCGCCTTCATTACCGCGAAGCCGAGACCTGACCTGCCCGACAAGGCACACGATTGGCCGCTCGGCGGTGCTCCCGCCGACGTGCCGTATGACACCAAGGGTCACAAAGCCTTCCGGCCCCCGCCCCTCCTGCCTCGCAGGAACGCGGCAAATGCGGTAGTGTCGGCGCCGCGTCCTCTCAGGTGACTCTGTGGCGATCAGTCCTTCTCGGGTCCCGGTTCCAGCTCCGCGCCCCCGCTGCCCGCGGCGCCAAACTTCGGCGACGTCACTTTACCAGTTGTCGTGCGTGGGGGATTCGGCTCATCGGCATCGCGTTGGTCAGCCGCCGGTGCGTGCGCGGCGCCCTCGGCCTCGTCCGCTATCTCCGTCGGATGCCCTTCTACGGGCGGAATCTCACGCTCCCGATCCATTAGTCCGCTCCAGCGTATAGCGTTCTCTAAACAGCCGGCGACCGCATGTCATTGGCGCGTCGCCGGTCCGAGGTCATCGATGATTGCTCTCAAGCTCTGTAGCGTGCTCCGCGTATCAACCGCAGCAGGAACAACAGCACGACGGCTCCGATGAACGCGACGAAGATCACTCCGCCGAGTCCGCCGAATGGCGAGGTGGTGCCGAGGGCCCGGAAGAGCCAGCCACCTACGAAAGCGCCGATGATTCCAATGATGATGTCGCCGATGAGGCCGTAACCACTGCCGCCCATGACGAGCGAGGCGAGCACGCCGGCAACCAGTCCAACAATGAGCCATGTAAGAATGGGCATGTTGCATCCTCTCGCTAACTGTTTCGCGATGAAGCCTGTGCCGCGATCATCGGCAACTCACGTGCCCTTCACGACCTCGGCTGTCAGATGAGGCCGAGCGCCGGCACTGGTGACGAGTCCACGCACGAACGCATCTACGCGGTCGTGCGACGAATACCGCGAGGACGCGTCGCGACCTACGGGCAGGTTGCCGTCCTTGCCGGACTTCCACGCCAGCCGCGACTCGTCGGATACGCGCTTCACGCGCTCACGCGCGGCACAAGCGTTCCTTGGCACCGTGTCATCAACGCGCGCGGTATGGTGAGCACCCGATCCGACGGCAGTGCGTCATTGTCGCAGCGTTTGCTCCTCCAGCGCGAAGGAGTTCACTTCGATGCACGCCAGCGTGTATCGTTCGCTCGATTTGCTTGGAAGCCAAGGCACGGTCGCGTTACGAAGTTTTCACGAACGGGAGAATAGGGATGCGTGAAGTCGCGCTTGTGATTGTTGCCGCGCTGGCGACCTCCACTCTCGAGGCACAGCGTAGCGAGGCTGCAGCGGGCGATTGGTCCGCCGTCGAGCAAGCGCTTGGACGCCGAGGCCTGAGCCAGCCGGGAGGCGTCATCCGTTTCGGCTTTCCGCGGGGTGACTTGCACGTCTCCATTGGAGACCTGGAGCTCCTCCCGGCTTTTGCCCTTGGGAGTTGGGTCGCATTCACACGACACGGCGCGACGGCGACGATGATGGGAGACATCGTTCTCACCGCAGACGAAATCACTCCCGTCGTCGACCGGCTCACGCAAAACGGCGTCGACGTCACGGCCCTTCACAATCACCTACTCGGCGAATCACCGCACGTGATGTATGCGCATATCCACGGACATGGCGTCCCGACTCGCCTCGCCGAAACCGTGCACGCCGCCCTGGCGCTCACCAAGACGCCGCTTGGCCAACCCCCGGCGGTCCTGGCCGTGCGCGTTGATTTGGACACGGCGGCCATCGCGCGCGTCCTTGGGGTCGCTGGTCGGGTGAGTGGTGGCGTCTATCAGGTCAGTGTGCCCCGCACTGGTGTCATTCGCGAGGGCGGGCAGGAAGTGCCGCCGGCGATGGGCGTTGCAACAGCCATCAACTTCCAGCCGACCGGGGAAGGGAAGGCCGCCATCACCGGCGATTTCGTGATGACGTCGAACGAGGTACAGGCCGTGCAGCGCACCCTGCGCGCAAACCACATCACGATTACCGCGCTGCACAGCCACATGATCGGCGAATCACCGCGGCTGCTGTTCATGCACTTCTGGGCCGTCGA
>QHUV01000522.1 GCA_003222065.1 Gemmatimonadota bacterium
CGCCTAACGTTGTGGGGCGATTGGGAGAACTCCGACCACGCGGGCAATCTCCTCGTCAACGATCACCTCGATCTGTTCGACTATCTCATCGCGCGTGCCCGCGAGCGTGGCGTGTACATGCTCCTGAGCCCGATTCAGACCTACAACGCAAACTGGCCGGACGCGCTGCGTGACACGTCGCCGCCCGGGTTCTCGAACCACTTCTCCAAGGGGGAGCTCGGCACGAATCCGACGGCGATCGCCGCGCAAGTGAACTATCTTGAGCAGTTACTAAACCACGTGAACCCTTACACCGGCGTCGCGATCAAGGACGAGCCGGCCATCCTGTTCATCGAGTTGATCAACGAGCCGTGGCACCACCCGGAGGACCGTGACGGGTCGGTGCGCTACATCAACGCGCTCGTCGACGCAGTTCGTAGCACTGGCTGTACCAAGATCCTCTTCCACAATGTGAGTCAGGACTTTCGGATCGCGGATGCGATCCGAGCGTCGAAGGCGCAAGGCGTGAGCTTCGGGTGGTATCCGACTGGACTCAATTCCGGCCACGAGCTCGAAGGCAATTATCTGCGCACGGTGGACACCTATTCGCCGCTGCAGTCGCCACAGCTCGCGTCGCTTGCTCGCATCGTCTATGAGTTCGATTCGGCCGACATGCGCACGGGATACATGTACCCGGCGATGGCGCGTGCCTTCCGCGGCGCGGGCGCGCAGTTCGTCGCGATGTTCGCCTACGACATGCTCGCGACGGCGTCGCGCAACCTCGGCTGGCAAACGCACTATCTCAATCTCGTCTACACGCCGCGCAAGGCGATGAGCGCGATCGTCGCCGCGGAAGCGACGCGCCGGTTGCCGAGCCTGCGCTCATACGGCGGCTATCCGGAGAACACACACTTCGGCGATTTCCGCGTGAGCTATGAGAAGAACCTCGGAGAGCTCGCGGCCGACGACGCCTTTCTCTACGCCGGATCCACGGAGACCGCGCCACCGCATCCGGAACGATTGCGCCGGATTGCCGGCGTCGGATCGTCGACGATTGTCCAGTACGGCGGAGCAGGGATCTACTTCCTCGACAGAGTACGCGACGGTGTGTGGCGGCTCGAGGTGTATCCCGACGCCGTGCCGGTGCAGGACCCCTATGCGCCGCCAAATCGCGACGTCATCGTCACGCGTGCGATCTGGCGCTCGTGGCCGATGCGCATCGTGCTGTCAGATTTGGGCGCCAACTTCACGGCGCGTCAGATCGCCGGAGGGACGGCCATCGAGCAACGGGCTGTGGACGGAGGCGTGAACGTGACGCCCGGCGTGTACCTGCTCAGCGCCGCGTCTTCGGTGGACCCGCGGTCCCTACCGGAGTACATCGGCGAGCTTCGCTTCGACGAGTTCCATCCGCCGCCGCGCGACACGGTACCACTGCGCGTGATCAACGAGTCGGCCGAGATTCAGTCGACGTCGCGACCGGTGGAAATCACGGCGCGTGTTGTCGACCTGAGGCCTCCGACCGCCGTTAGGCTGGCGCTGCAGGCGGTCGGCTCGGGCTATTTCCGCTCGCTGCCGATGCGGCTCGTGAGCGGATACGAATATCGCGCCGAGATTCCTTCGGACTCACTGCCAGAGGGACGATACGAGTATGGCATTGTCGTGTCCCAGGGCGATTCCGTGACCACGGTTCCGGCGGGCGTGCACACGCGACCCGGCGACTGGGACTTCCGCGGCGAATCGTTCTGGCGGCTGGCGGTCGTGAGTCCCTCGACCGCCCTGTCGCTCTTCGAGCCGCTGGTGGACGTGCCGCGTCTGGCGTTCACGCGCATCGGCGACGCCGGGCGCCGCGGCATCTTTCGCCTGGTCACGGCACGACCGTCAGCCGCGGCGGCGTTCCACCTCGAGCTCCCGGTGTTCAGCGGTCGCGGACTTCGCGACTACACCGCGTCGCTTGTCGTGAGCGACCGCCTAACGGCAAGGCGCACCGACCTGTCGCGTGCGCGGGCGCTGCGCGTGCGGCTCCGCGGTCTCGGTCCCCGACAGCGGCTGCACGTCACGCTCGTCGAGCGCGACGGCACGAGCTGGAGCGGCGTCGTCTCGACGGATTCGTCGTGGGGTGAGCACACCATCGCGCTCGACAGCCTCCGGCCGGCGCGCGCCGTGCTACTGCCACAGGGCTTTCCCGGCGACTGGAACTATTGGGTCGGGCCCGCGTCAGGGCGTGGAACGCCTAACGACCGTGTACGCGTCGCCGACGTCGAGCGGTTGCAGCTCTCCTTGCGCGACGAAGAAGGTGTGACGTTGATCCCCGGAGGCTACGGTGTGGAGATCGAGTCGATTCTCCTCGCCTTCGATGGAGGCGCGACATGACGACAGAGCGCGCCGTACGCGGTGTCATTTCCCCTTGTCGCAGCCTCTTCGGGCTGCTCGGACTCACTACCCAGGAGACATGATGTGGCGGACAGCAATCGCAGCCGTCGTCACGCTATTGGCGGCTGCTCCCGTCTTCGCGCAAACGGGAACGATTACCGGCGCGGTCACCGCGGCTGAGGGCGGTCAGCCAATCGCGAACGCTCAGGTCAGAGCCGGCATCGGAATTGGTGCGCTCACGCGCGCCGACGGCCGATACTCGCTGAGGGTCGCACCAGGCACGTATACCGTTCGTGTCACCCGCCTCGGTTTCGCTGCCGACTCGGCAACGAATGTCGTTGTCACCACGGACGCGGCGGCGACGGCGAACTTCCAACTCCGACAGGCTGCGGCTCAGCTGGGCGAAGTGCTCGTGACCGTTCCCTACGGGGGCGAGCAGAGCGGCCGCG
>QHUV01000523.1 GCA_003222065.1 Gemmatimonadota bacterium
ATTCGGTCCGCTCCCGAGGATGACCACCGATCGGCGGCCACTGCGCGGCGATTCGTTCTCCTCGTCGTAGCTGCTGTAGAGATACGGCGTCGCCGAGGGGAACTCACCGGCACAGGTGTCCACCATTTTGTATGCCGGCCGAACGCCTAACGCCCAACGCCGGTGGCGAACTTCGTCTTCCGTTTCATCGCGCAACTCCGCCAGTTGCCGGTCGGAGAACCCCATCCGCTTCATTTCGCGCAGCGCCGCCGCCGACTCGTTCGATGAGGAAGCGTACCGTCGCTCCGCGTCAATCAGCTCCTCCATCTGGCCGAGGAACCACGGGTCGATCGCCGTCAGCTCATAGACCTGCTGGATCGACATGCCGCGCTCGAGCGCGCGTTTGACCTGGAAGATTCGCTCTGGGGTTGGCTGTCGGAGCGCGCCGAGCAAGGCCTCCGGCGAGTCGTCAATGAGTCCGTCGTCCCGGGCTCGCCTGGCGACGTTCCATCCCCAGCGACCGGTCTCGAGCGCGCGCAGGCCTTTCTGGAACGCCTCCTTAAAGGTGCGGCCGATCGCCATCGCCTCGCCGACCGACTTCATTTGCGTCGTTAGGCGCGGATCGGCGTTCGGAAACTTCTCGAAGGCGAAGCGCGGTACCTTGACGACGACATAGTCCAGCACTGGCTCGAATGACGCCGGCGTCGTTTTCGTGATGTCGTTCGTGATCTCGTCCAGCCGATAGCCGACGGCGAGCTTCGCGCCGATGCGCGCAATCGGGAAGCCGGTTGCTTTCGACGCCAATGCCGATGACCGCGAGACGCGCGGGTTCATCTCAATCACGAGCATTTCGCCGTCTCGCGGGTTGATCGCGAACTGAATATTGCAGCCGCCCGCGGCGACCCCAACCTCACGAATGATGGCGACGGCCGCGTCGCGCATCACCTGATACTCGCGATCGGTCAGCGTCATCGCCGGCGCTACGGTGATCGAGTCGCCGGTGTGCACGCCCATGGGGTCGAGGTTCTCGATCGAGCACACGATGACGACGTTGTCGTCGTGATCGCGCATCACCTCGAGCTCGAACTCCTTCCAACCAATGACGCTGCGCTCGATGAGAATCTGATGCGTCGGCGATTCATCGAGGCCGCCGCGCACGATGTCCTCGAACTCAGTGCGGTTATACGCGATGCCCCCGCCCGTCCCGCCTAACGTGAACGACGGACGGATGATGGCTGGGAAATTCGTGCGCTCGACGATCGCCATTGCTTCGTCGAGATTGGTGGCGATGCCGCCAGGCGCGATCCGTAGACCGATGCGCTGCATCGCCTCGGCAAACAGCTTGCGATCCTCCGCAATCGCGATCGCGCGCGCCGTAGCGCCGATCAATTCGACCCCGTGACGCTCGAGCGCGCCCGACTCGGAGAGCGCCATGGCGACGTTCAGCGCCGTTTGCCCGCCCATCGTCGGCAGAATCGCGTCCGGCTTCTCGCGCGCGAGAACCAACTCGACAAAATCCGGTGTCACCGGCTCGATATATGTCCGATCCGCAAACTCCGGATCGGTCATGATCGTCGCCGGGTTGGAGTTGATCAGAACGACCTCATAACCCTCTTCCTTCAACGCCTTCGTCGCCTGCGTACCGGAGTAATCGAACTCCGCCGCCTGCCCGATGATGATCGGACCGGACCCAATGACGAGAATGCGTTGAAGATCAGCGCGTCGCGGCATGTATCAGGTCATCAATGATGTCGGCGCGCGTGCGTGTCGCCCGCCACGCAGTAGAGTGGTGCAGCTTCGCGGGCGAACCGACGAGCACAGGGACGTCTCCGGCACGCACGAGCGCGGGATCGGTGGTAATCTCGGCAGTCGTGCCGACTCGCAGCAAGACTTCGCTCGCAAGCTCGCGCGCGCTGACCCCTTCCCCGCTGCAAACGTTATACACCTCGCCCGGGACTCCCGCTCGCGCGAGCGCCAGATAGGCCTGGACCACATCCGCCACGTGTAGGTAGTCGCGAACGGACTCCTGATTGCCCAAACGCAGCTCGCTGTATCGAGAACCGCGCAGCGCGATGACGCGGCGTACCAATGCCGGCAGGAGGAAATGGTCGGGATGTCCCGCTCCAGAATGATTGAAGCTCCTGGTGCAAATTACGCGGAGGCCGTAATACCGTTGCGCTTGTCGAGCGGCGATCTCCTGCGCGGCCTTGGATGCGGCATAGACGTCACTCGGCCGCTGCTCGGCATCCTCCACGAGGGGCATTTCGTTCGCGGGGTGCCGTCCATATTGCGTCCCGCTACCGACGACGAGCACGACTGGATCAAGCTCGCCGGCGCCACGCCGGCGCGACACTTCGGCGAGCAGTCGGACCGCACCGAGCACATTGACGTCGTAGGTGGTCGTCGGCGCATCGCGTGCGTCAGGAATGAAACTGATGCCGGCAAGATGAAAAATCGCCTCGGGCCGGCTGGCATCCAGTGCCTTCTGTACCGCGTCGGCATCGCGGATGTCGCCGTGCAGCCACTCCACCGCGGCCATCTCGTTAGGTGCAAGGATGCCGGGGACCGGCGGGTGGATGCCCAACGCCACGACCCGCCACCCCTCCGCGAGCAGGGCGCGAGCCAACCACTGGCCGACGAAGCCCGCACCGCCCGTGACGAAGGCGCGTTTTCCCGCCGCGCGCTCGAGGGCTTCGCTCACCGGGCTGTCGCGTACCGGCGCAAATCGGC
>QHUV01000056.1 GCA_003222065.1 Gemmatimonadota bacterium
CGGGCGTGAAGATGCGATAGAACTGGGCTCGCGCATTCGCGCGCACGCTGTCGATCTGCGGCTTGACCGGCTTCAGTAAGGAATCGACGCGCCGGTTCTTCTCGTCGATGACGGAGTCCATCGACGCGCGCTGCGAGGATGAAAGCCCGAGATCATCGTACATCGCCGTCCGCGCCGCCCACGAACGATCCTTGTCGACGTGGAGAATGACGCGCTCGGCGGAGAAGCCGAGTACGCCGCCAACGAGTACCGCGCCGAGAAGGAACATGAGCGCCTGTTGCTTGGACCGCTGCATTATGGTCTCCCGTTGCTTCTGTCTTTGTGTCCAACGACGTCGCGAAGCGAGGCCTCGCGATCACCCTCGAGCGTCGGCCGAATCACAGTTTCGACCGGCACAGGGCTTGGCGTGAGAATGTTCTCATATGCCGTGCGGGTCTCGACTTGCCGGGCGCGGAACATCGCCACGCCGGCGGCGAGGACGAGCACGGCCGCGGCCAACAGCGCCGGCCGCGCCCATCGATCGAGCTCCGCCCACCAGCCAAGGTCGACTTCGGCGATGCGTGCCAGGATCCGGGCTTCGAGGTCGTTCCAATATTGCTCACCAACCGGCGCGGCGTACATCGCGCGCAAGTTGCGCGCGACCTCGTCGTCGCCACCGTCGTTATGCCATGTGAGCTTCGTCATATATCACTCCGTACATCTTTCAATAACCGCCGCAACGCCGCTCGCGCGTGATGCAGGTCCGATCGTGCCGTGCCCTCCGGAATACCCAACATCGATCCGATCTCGCCATGCGTGAAGCCTTCCACGTCGTGCAGGACGATCACCGACCGTTGCCGGTCAGTCAGCCGCGTGAGCGCCTCCGACAGCCGCCGACGCAACTCGTCAGCTTCTCCCGGATCACGGAAGGGTGCCGGCGACGACTCCGACAACTCGTCCGCATCGCGTACCTTGCGCCGCCTTACGAGATCCAACGACGCATTCGCCATGATACGGTAGAGCCACGCCCCGAACGGCTGATCCGGGAGAAAACGGTCCAACGCTCGAAAGGCGTGGAGAAACCCCTCCTGCACCGCGTCCTCCGCGTCCTCGTGCGTGAGCACGATCGCGCGGCAAACAGCATAGGCACGCCTCTGGTGCAGCCGCACGAGCGCAGCGAACGCTTCGCTACTTCCCTGCTGAGCAGACACCACCAGTGTCCGTTCGTCCGAGCCCCTGCGCGGATCTCCGTCAGGCGACGGCATCGCGAAGGTCGATTGGACTGCGGTCGCAGCGGTCATTCTCGGTCTGTGAACTCCTGCCAATGTCCACTGGATGTACGGCGAGCGCTGGCCGAGCGTTGAGGACGGCGGAATGCACTCAGACACCGGTGCCGTCGAGGCCCAAGTCCGCTGCCCGCGCGCGCATCGCGTCGATCACGAATTGGATATGGCCGTCGAGATCTACGCCCAACTCCTGCGCGCCGAGCACGACGTCGTCGCGGTTCACACCGCGCGCGAATGCCTTGTCCTTCATTTTCTTTCGCACGGAGCGCGCGTCGACCTCGTGCAGACTTTTCGATGGCCGAACGAGTGCCGTGGCCGTGACGAGACCGGTGAGCTCGTCGACCGCGAACAATGCCTTGGCCATCGTAGACTCGCGACCTACGCCACTGTACGTCGCGTGTCCGAGTATCGCCTGAAGAATGTCGTCGGGCCAGCCGCGCTCGCGCAGAATGCGGACGCCATGCGCTGGGTGTTCTTCGGTGGCGGAATGCGCGGCATTGGGGAATCGCTCGTAGTCGAAGTCGTGGATCAAACCGGCGAGTCCCCAGCGGTCGGCGTCCTCGCGGAATTTTTCGGCGTATGCCCGCATGGCGGCCTCGACGGCCAGCATATGCTTACGCAGCGATTCGCTAGTCGTGTACTCGTGCATGAGCGCCAGTGCGTCGGCGCGAGACGGAAGAGACATTGGGGTAGAGCAGTGTGCGTTGAGCGCAGCGCGTGGGGCGTGGAGCGTAGCGCGTGAGGCGTGAATAGAACACTATCAAGCGCCACCCGCCAACGAACGAACCAACCGCCGACCACCGCGTGGCCCATCTTCGCAGCATCGCCAAGAACGCTCCGAGCTCCGAGAACGCCGAGCGCTTTCCGTTCAGCGTGCCGGTGGTGCGTGCGTTGGAGGAGCTGTCGCTCGATTCGGCGGTGACCTTCTTCGTCGGTGAGAATGGCTCGGGGAAGTCGACGATTCTCGAGGGGATTGCGGCCGCCGCGCGGCTGCCGACGGTAGGGGCCGTCGAAGTCAACGATGACGCAACCCTCGGTGCGCAGCGAGCGCTCGGTCGTTCGTTGAAGCTCATTTGGCGTCAGCGCACGCGGCGCGGATTCTTTCTGCGCGCCGAGGATTTCTTCGGCTTCACGAAATCCCTCTCGAAGATGCGCGCCGAGTTCATCGCGCGACTCGCCGAGCTCGATATCGAATATCAGGACCGGTCCGCGTGGGCGAAGGGACTGGCGCAGCTTCCCGTGCGAAGATCGCTCGCGGAAATGGAGCGTCGTTATGGCATCGACCTCGACGCCAACTCCCACGGACAGAGCTTTCTGCGTTTGTTCGCGTCGCGGTTCGTGCCCGGCGGCCTCTATTTGCTCGACGAGCCAGAAGCTCCGCTCTCACCGCAGAGTCAACTCGCGCTCATCGCGATGATCGGCGACATGTTGGCGCAGGACGCGCAGTTCATTATTGCAACCCACTCACCGATTCTACTGGCGTTCCCGGGTGCGCTGATCTACAGCTGTGATCGAGTGCCAATCGAGCCGGTCCGGTTCGACGAATTAGATCACGTGGTGCTGACGCGCGATTTTCTGAATGATCCGTCGCGATTTCTGAGACACTTGGAGAGTGGCCGGTAGTCGGTGGTCAGTGATTCACTACTGATGACCGACCACCGACCTCACCGTTCCGCAGCCTTCGTCGGCTTTTCCGACGCGTAATAGCGATTGGTCAGCGTAACGATGGCGCCGAGCAAGAGGAAGAGCGAGAGGGCGCCGATGACGAGACCGGCAAAGGCGGCGCCCATGTCGGAGCCGTGCGCGGCGTGGGCCTTCTGTGTCGGCGAGTGGGGATGTGTGTCGGCCATGGCTGTTTTCGGAGCGCGTCCTTTCGTTAGGCGACGCGCACGCTGTTCATGACGTCGTTCTTCTGAATCTTCTTCACCACGTCGATACCCTCGACGACCTTGCCGAAGACCGTGTGGACGCCGTTCAGGTGGCGGCAGTTTGCGTCGTTGAGCACGATGAAGAACTGGCTGCCACCGGTGTCTTTGCCGGCGTGGGCCATCGAGAGCGCGCCGACCTCGTGCGTGCGCGGATTGCCGGCCGTCTCGCATTTGATCTTGTAGCCGGGACCGCCGGTGCCGATACGCGGATCACCGGCCGGAAGGTCTCGCGAATTCGGGTCGCCGCCCTGAATGACGAAGTCGGAAATGACGCGGTGGAACTTCACGCCGTCATAGAAGCCACTGTTGGCGAGCTTCTCGAAGTTCTCGACTGTTTTCGGCGCGTCCTTTTCGTACAGGTCCGCGACCATGGAGCCGCGATTGGTTTCGAACGTGGCGCGTTTCACGATTGAGACTGGGGAAAGAGTACCCCAAAACTAATCGAGGACGGGTGGCTGATGTTTGCGGGACGCCTTTCACCGCATTGAGTGCGAGGCAGAACAGGCCTTTTGATCACGGATTACCCGGATCGGCTACGGATTACTCCGTGGTCGCGTGACGGCCCGTGGTCTCCGTGACCTTATCAATCTTTGAAGACGCACCAATCATGGCTCTGGCGCGACAAGCACTCTGAGGCGCCTTCAAAGACTCAAGACGGCGCGTTGAGCGCGAGGTTCTGTTGCCACCCGGAGCGATCCGCACCATCCGGGAGATCCGTGATAGTTCGGCTTGGATGACTCCAATTTTTGGGTCTTCCGGAAATTTCGGTTACGGAGCGACAAGGGAACAGGAGCCGCTGACACCGCTGACACGGCGCTGAGACCACTGACTTACTCTTCAGCAGCGACGGCTCCCCGCTCCAAGTGGCAGCTGGTTTTTGTTCAAATGCCTCGGGAAGCTTCCAAAGGCCAGGGAAGCCTCCCGGCGCATTTCACAAATTCAAATCATCACTGGGGCGCGGAGCTCTCCTGCACACGGAGCCCGTCAGCGGTTTCAGGGCAGCGTCAGCGGTTTCAGCGGCCTCCTACGGCGCCTCCCGAAATTCCGCGAAGAACCCAATTTTTGACTAGCGAATACTGCTCGTGCGCGCCGGAACCGACGACATGAAGTGATACACACGCGCGACTTTGCACCCGGCGAGCAACGCTGGTGTGAATGTCCACTTGCCGATCACGCCGTGGACGTTGTCGGTGAACCACTTGTTCGAGACTTTCACAACTTTGAATGTCCGCAGGTCGGCGCGGCCGAGTGTGTCGATGACGACGTCGATCTTGATCTCGGCGCTGCCGTTCTTACGAAGGGCGGACTCGGGCGTGCTCTGAAAGGGGGCGGGCTTCATGGCCACCGGCGCGGGGAGGCGTTCGACCTCGAGATCAGGCTTCAGCGCGGCGCGCCGGCGGGCTTCGACGCAGTCGCCGTAGGCGAGTGGCCCGGCGATGCGGGCGCCCGTCTCGAACTCGGGAGCTTGCGAAGCGTGTGAGCACGCGGCAACGAATAGCGCCGCGAGCGCGAACGGGACCGAGCGAAAAATGCACATCATCCAAGAAGGGGGAGAATTCTCCTTCTATACTCGCGACGATGGGCAAAGGTCACTAAGCACACATTGCTCACACTTCGGTGTGCGCGCGACGCAGATCTGTCGCCCATGCTCGATAAGGAGATGCGCCAGCAACGTCCATTGATCGCGGGGGAAGAGGGGCATCAAATCCTGCTCGATCTTCACCGCGTCGGTGTTCTTCGTGAGCGCGAGGCGCTGGCTGACGCGCGTGACATGGGTGTCGACGACGATGCCCTCGTTCCGATCGTACGCGTTGCCGAGGATGACGTTCGCGGTCTTCCGGCCGACGCCGGGGAGCTCGACCAGCTGCTCCATCGTCGACGGTACGACGCCATCGTGCTGGTCGGCGATCGCGGTCGCCATGCCAACCAGACTGCGGGATTTGTTGCGGAAGAAGCCCGTGCTCTTGATCATCTCCTCCAGCTCCTCGAGCTTCGCCGCCGCGAGTGCCGCGGGCGTTGCATAACGACGAAAGAGCGCCGGGGTCACCATGTTGACGCGCTTGTCAGTGCATTGCGCGCTCAAGATGGTGGCAACGAGGAGCTGATACGGAGACTGAAAGTCGAGCGCGCAGTGCGCGTCGGGATACGCGCGACGCAATCGAGCGAAGATTTCCGGAGCGCGTTTCGCCGGCGGCGCGCGGCGCGATGCGGGCCCGCGTGCCGCGCGCTTTGCGTTTTTCTTCGTACGCATGGCGCGAAAGCTAATGCCGCCGGCTCCGCGCGAACGCGATGACACCGTCCGCGTCGCGTGCGTTGAGGAGATCGCTCGCTTCGAGCCAACCCTTGCGAGCCATGAGCACTCCGACGCCGACATTGTCGAGCGCATTCACTGAATGCGCGTCGGGACCGAGAGCGACCATCGCGCCGCGACGCTTGGCTTCAATCAGATGGCGCCAATCGAGATCGAGCCGATGGGGATCGGCGTTGAGCTCCACCGCGACACGCAGAGCAGACGCCTTTTCGATCACGGCGTCAACGTCGATCGCGTATGGCTCGCGCGAGAGCAGGAGGCGACCGGTCGGGTGTGCGAGGATGGTGAGAAAAGGATCATCGAGGGCGCGGAGCACGCGCTCGGTCATCGCCGGGCCATCCATGCCAAAGCGAGAGTGGATGGACCCGATCACGAAATCGAAGCGAGCGAGCAGCTTCTCGTCGTAGTCGAGACGGCCGTCGGCGAGAATGTCGGCCTCGATGCCCTTGAGCACGCGAAAACGGCCATGCACCAGCTCTTCGTTGAGATGATCGATTTCCTCGAACTGAGCCAGAACTTTTTCACGCGGGAGACCGCCGGCGTAGAAGGCAGCCGCGGAGTGATCGGAGATACCGATGTAGCTCCAACCGCGCGCCTGCGCCCCACTCGCCATGTCGCGAATCGAGCTTTTGCCGTCGGAGTAATGCGTGTGACAGTGGAGCACACCACGGACGTCGGCGCGGTCCAGCAATCGAGGAAGCACGTGCCGGGCAGCAGCATCGACCTCGCCTTCCGCCTCGCGTAGCTCCGGCTCGATGTAGTCGAGGTCAGCGGCGCGGTAGAGTGCTGCCTCATCGGGAATCGATAGCGCCACCGAACCGTTGTCACACAGCTCGTCGCCGTCGACGACAACTCCCCGTTCGGAGAGTCGCGCGCGAACCAGCTCAACGTGCTCCGCGCTGCCTGTGGCGCGCCACAACGCAACCGCGAAGTGCTGCGGCGCAACGCAGCGAAGGCGAAGCGTCACGCCATCGACAAAGTGGATCTCGACCGTGTCCGTTCCGGCGCCGGTGGCGCTCTTTACGCCCCCAATTCGCGTAAACGAAGTCGCAACGTCTGCTGAGCGAGCACTCGCGAGACAGCAACCGATAATCGTCACGCCACTAGCGACTTCGCGGTAGCGTCGAACGTCGCCCGCGATAGCCGCGTCGGTGATCTCCGGATGCTCCCGCACGAGTGTGAGCAGATGCTCGGCCTCCGCACGCGCGTGGGGATACAGTGCGAGCACACCAGTCTCACGAGAGAAGGCAATGCCTTTGAGGATTCTCTCGGCGGTCTTGGGACCGAATCCGCGAATCTTGGCAAGTCGGCCGCTCCGCGCGGCTTCCTCCAGCTCGGCGAGATCCGAGATCTCGAGCTCCTGATGGATCTTGTGAATCTTCTCCGCCGTGAGACCGGGGATCTTGAGCATGTCGAGGAGGCCTTCGGGAGTAGCCTCTCGCAATTGATCGAGATAGCGCGACGATCCGGTGTCGACGAGATCGCGAAGTACCGAGAGCGTGGCGGGTCCGAGACCGCGCACTTTGCCGATGTCGCCCGAGGCAAGGAGGGGCGAAAGGTCATCCACGCCGAGGGAAAGAACCCCACGCGCGGCAGTCACGTAAGCGCGAGCCTTGAAGCGGTTCTCGCCTCGCAACTCGAGGTAGGCAGCGATCTGTGACAGGACGTGCGACGCAGTACGGCTATCGATCATACCGAAAACTACGACAAGCAGATCCGTCAGTTCTCGACGCCGGCGTAGCTCTTGAGGCGGTCGATCAGCTCGTGAAGCTGTTTTTCCGTGAGGTCGATCTCCTGAGCCGCGCCATCCATGTCGAGCAAGCCGGCGCGCATGGAGATCGCGACCTGATTCAGATACCGAATCTTCGAGAGCACCTCTTCGGTAACTTTTCTCAAGCCGATAAAGCGGCGCTTTTCGGCGAGAGCCCGGCGATAGCGCAGCACCAGCTCGGCGGTGGAGAGGCGCTTGGCGAGATCCAACACCTCGTCGCGATCGCGGCCGGCCAATGCGCCGCGATCCGGAATGCCGGTATCGTCCCACGCGTCGTCCGCGAACCAAAGACGACCAACGTACTCGATACCGTCGAAAGCGATGCGACAGGAGACGCTGTACCGACGACCTTGATAGTCGATCGTGGTCACGTGCGGCTGTATCGTATCGTCGTGAAGGGGCATTACCTGGGCAGCGTCGGTTGACTCAGCACGTCGCGGTTAGGAATTCTTCCATCGCAGCGAAGAGTGCGTGTGGTTGCTCCACGTATGGGACGTGACCACACTGGTCGAGGACGACCAATGTAGCGCGAAGGGCACTCGCGCACTGCTCCGACGACTCGAGTGGAATTGGATCTTGGCGGCCGTGCACGATCAGGGTTGGTGTCGTAATGGCTCTCAATTCAGGATCGGCAACTAGATCATAATCGCCAAGGCTGTCCCACACCGACTGCTGCACGCGGCCGGTAACGCGAAAGGGAGTAAGGTCGCGCGCCGCTCGCGGATCAGCAAAGTATCCGGCAACGCTGAGCTCGAAGCTGCGATGGCGATACGCGGCCGGATCACGCTCGCGCAGTCCGGAGGCGGCGAGCTCGTCTCTCAATCCTTGGACCTCAGGACTTGCCTGTCGTCGCGCAAACTCCCGCTCGAACTGGTCCCGAAAGCGGCGGGCGACGGGAGCAGGATCGATGAGAACAAGCCTTGCTGGCGCGAACCTGACGCGTCGCGCCGCCGCTTCGCGGGCGAAAAGCAGAGCGAGAAGGCCACCCCAGGAGTATCCAACTATCGTGAGCGGCTCCACGTGCAGCTCGTCGATAACGAGCTCGAGATCGCGGACGTGGGTCTCCCAGGTGATGGCCGCCTCGCGGTCCGAGGTATCGGAGCGCGATCGTCCGCCCCCACGCTGATCGTAGAAGAGCAATTCCCGCGACGCCGCGCCATTCGGTTCGGCGAGACTCAACATCTGCGGCAGCAAGTAGTCGTGATGCGCGCCGGGCCCGCCGTGCAAGAGCAGAAGCTTTTCGCCACCGGCCGCGCCGTATGCGCACCAGTACAGCGGTACGTCGGTGGTTCTCGTGAAGCCGTCGACGCGTGGCACAGGAACGGGCGGCATGGGCGGAACCTAAATGAGCGTCGAGAGTGCTGCCTCGCTGGCAATGCGCGCCGTCGTGGAGTGAATGCGAACGGTGTTGTCCAAGTTTCGACCGTAGCCGCCGGCGATGGTGATAGCGATAGGGAGCCCGACCTCGCGGCACTGATCAATCACGAGCGCGTCGCGCCGAGCGAGTCCAGCGAAGGAGATGCGCAATCGACCGAGCGTGTCTCCTTCATGCGGATCCGCGCCAGCGAGATAGACGACAAGGTCTGCCTGCGCCCGCGATAGAACGACGGGAAGCACATCGGCGAGTCGCTGGAGGTAGTCGTCGTCGCCTGTTCCGTCGGGTAACTCGATGTCGAGTGAGCCTGGCACCTTATGAAACGGGTAATTCCGGTCGCCGTGCATGCTGAACGTGAAGACACTCTCGTCCCCGGCGAATATGGCGTTGGTGCCATTCCCCTGGTGCACATCGAGATCGACAATCGCGACCCGCCGCACGCGGCCAGCGCGTTGAAGTATGCGTATGGCGACGGCCACGTCGTTGAACACGCAGAACCCCTCGCCGTGATCGGGGAAGGCGTGATGGGTGCCGCCGGCGAGGTTCATCGCCGTCCCGTGAGCGAGTGCATGTCGTGCGGCGGCGATCGTGCCGCCGACGGCGCGCCGAGAGCGCTCGATGAGCGCCGGCGACCAGGGAAACCCGAGCCGGCGCTGCTCGGCGATCGTCAGCTCGCCACCCACGAATCGACGCAAGTACTCGGCGGTGTGCACGAGCTCCAGCTAATGAACGGTGAGTTGCCGTCGATCGCCATTTCGCAAAACAATGACGGAGACGGTGTCGCCAGGGCGATGCGCGTAGAGCGCGTCGCTGAAATCGTACAGATCCTTCACGGTGCGTCCCCCGAACTCCACGATCACGTCGCCGGAGGCGAGTCCGGCTTGTTCAGCGGGACTTCCCGCGTGCACACCCGTTAGGCGAAGCCCGTGGCCGGCGCCCCCGCTCATTTCGGGAATCGAGCCGAGATAGACGTCGGAGCCCTGCGGCGAACCGGCGACACGCGTCGGCGCGAGCCTGCGCACGAAGGTCAATCGGGCCGGCCGATCGGCGATGGCGCGAATGACTCGCTCGGCGACGTCGACGACGTGTGCCTCGCCGGCCGAGTTGATCTTGCGCACGACGTCACCGGCGCGGTGATAATCTTCGTGCAAGTCGGTGAAGAAGTGCAGCACGGGAATATTACGGGCGTAGAAGGAGCTGTGGTCGGACGGCCCGTATCCGTCGCCTAACGCGGTGATGCGCAACGGCGCGGGCCATCGCGCATCGGTGGATCGGAGACGGGTCGCGGCAAGATTCGCGCTGTCGACGAGGGCGGGAAACTCCGTCGCCGTCGCGACGCCGTACACGATCAGCTTGTCCTCACGCAACCGGCCAACCATATCGAAGTTGACCATGGCGAACGCGCTGTCGAGTGGTACGGGGCTGTGCTCGACGAAATACTCCGAGCCGAGGAGGCCCAGCTCCTCGCCGCTGAAGGCGACGAAGACGATTGAGCGTCGGGGTGGCGACACGGCAAAGAGTCGCGCCAGCTCGAGCACGGCGGCGGTGCCGGACGCATTATCGTCCGCTCCTCGACGAATGACGTTCCGTCGCTCGGGGTCGAGTGCACCATCGGTGCTGCGTCCGAGATGATCGAAATGCGCGCCAACGACGACGAATTGCCCGCGGAGGAGCGAATCACGACCGGGCAGCAGCGCCACGACATTCTGCGTTGTCAGCGACAGCGGTGCCGCGCCACGCCGGGCGAGCGGATGGGCGACAAACGGCTGCCGAAAATCCGTTTCGATAGGGCGGAGGCCGAGCGCCGCGAAGCGCCGTGCGATGTATGCCGCCGCGGAGTCATTGCCTGGCGTGCCCGTACCGCGTCCTTCCAGGGCATCACTCGCGAGGTACGCGACGTCGGCATGAAGGGAGCGGGCGTCCGCGCGGTCGACACCTGTTGGTGTGAGGGCGCCTTGACCGGCTGCGTTCGACCTCGCAATCGAGCAAGACTGCTGAGTTAGGGAAAGGAGCAGGCAGGCCGACGTTAGAGAGCGGATACCGCGTAAACTGCGGATACCGCGTAAACTGCGGATACCGCGTAAACGGCGGGTACCGCGTGAAGTGCGGGCACCGCGTGAAGGGCGGGTACCGCGTAAGGGGCGGGAGCCAGTTGATGGGCGACCGCCATTGATCTCAGCCATCTGGCTCCGATGCAATCGATAGGGGCGAAGTTATGTGTCGGGGCGGGTGACGGGTACTGGGTGTCGAGAGAGCCGTGACCGGTGAGTGGGTAACGATCGCGCGCCGCGCCAGGCGCGTGTTCGCCAACGGCAAAGCGCTGCCCGACGCGCTGGCAGCGGGGCCGGAGCTCGGAATACAAATGGTCGCACATGGAGTTAGGATCATCGAGATCGCTGCGAATGCGACACCAGCCGATCTCCTCGGCACGGCGCGAATTCTGTCGACGCCCGGAACGTCGGGCGATGGCGGCGCGGGAGCGAAGAAGCACCTCGAGGTGGTGAAGCCGGCGTCGATCAGGTTTGCGTTCGAGGATGCATCGCTGGCGCCTAAGCTCGACGACAAATTGGCCGATCCGACGCCCCTTCCGGGACGAGGACTGAGCCTGCCGCCCTCAGTCGTGGTTGGGGTCACGCCACATGCCGGCATGCAGATCGTCGAGAACCGAGCGATGTGGCATCAGTTCAAGGCGATGCAGGTGCCGACGGAGGACAGTGACTCTCTCTTCGCGGACCTCGACAAGGCGAAAATGCCTAACGAGGAGAGCCAGCTCGTCGACGAGCTGGCGACGCTCGCGGAGCTCGCGTCGCGCGACGGCCGCACGCACGTTTTGGCGGCGGTCTGCGTCGGCATGGTGAAGCGCGAGACGAACGGCGCGAGCGAGGGTCGGAGGCAGGCATGCACGATGGCGCTGCGGCGTCTGCTGCGGCCGGCGTTGTTGCGTGGGATCGCGCAACTTCTACCGCGCAAGCGGGAGATCGCGGCGGATCTGGAGGCCGTGCTCGTACGGGCCGGCGCCGAAGGCGCGGACGCCGTCATCGACCTTCTCACCGAGGAATCGTTGGCGACGGATCGCCACGTCTACCTCGACATCCTGCCGCGGATGCAAGCCGGTGTTCCGACGCTCGTCCACATGCTCGGCGATACACGCTGGTTCGTCGTGCGCAACGCCGCCGATCTGCTCGGCGAGATGCGCGTCAAGTCCGCGGAGTCCGCGTTGCTGCCGCTGCTCCAGCACACCGATGAGCGCGTGCGCAAATCGGCGGCGAACGCGCTGATCAATCTCGGCACGACGACTGGGTTTCGGGCGGTGTGCGAGATGTTCCAGGCCGAGTCGCCGCGTACGCGCGCGCACGCGGCGATGGCGCTGGCGTCGCGGCGCGACGAGAAGAGCACGGCACAGCTACGCACCGTGCTGGAGGACGAACCGGATACGGAAGTTCAGCTCGCGCTTCTCGGCGCGTTAGGCAAGATCGCGACGCCGGCCGCGGTGGAGCAACTGATTCGAGCGGCCGAGCCGAAGCGGCGGTTGCTCGAGCGGAAGCCGAACTCGTTCCGCATCGCGGCGATTCAGGCGTTGGCCGAGGCACGGACGGCCGCCGCCCTGGCGGCGATCGCCGTGCTGCGCGAAGACAAGGAGCGCGAGGTGCGCGAAGCGGCGGCACGGGCGTACCAGCACGCGTCGCGCAGCGCGTAAGGCATCTTGTCATCCTTCGCTTCGCTCAGGATGACAACAGAGGATCAGCCTAACGAGCGGTAAAATCGGTCTTCGGGTCGACCGCTTTGCACGTCTCGGCAAGAAGCGCGGCTGTCTTGTCGACGTCCTCGAGACTGACCATCTCGTTAGGCGAGTGCATGTAGCGGTTGGGCACCGAGATCAGAGCCGTCGCCACTCCCTCGCGCGCGATGTGGATCGCGTCGGCATTGGTCGACGTGTCACGGCCCACGGCGTGTACCGAGTACGGAATCTTTTTGGTGCGGGCCGTGTCGCGAATGAGATCGAAGACCACCGGCGAGA
>QHUV01000524.1 GCA_003222065.1 Gemmatimonadota bacterium
CGCCATTATCGGGGCGGCCGCACGCATCCGATCTGGGTCATGAGCCTCGCCGACTATTCGGTCGAGAAGCTGCCGCGCGCCAACAGCAACGACAGCGACCCGATGTGGATCGGCAACACGGTGTATTTCATCTCGGATCGCAATTACACAGCGAATCTGTTCGCCTATCATCTCGATACGAAACAGACCGAGCAGGTCACGCGTCACGACGACTTCGATGTCCGCAACGCATCGGCGGGTCCGGACGCGATTGTCTACGAGCAGGCGGGCTTCGTCCATCTCCTCGACGTGAAAACCGGGCAAGCTCGCCAGCTCGCGATCGACGTGAAAGGGGACCTTCCCTGGGCCCGGCCGCAGATGAAGCATGTCGCGAGCATGATCCGCAACGCCGCCCTGTCGCCGACCGGCGTGCGAGCCGCGTTCGAGGCACGCGGCGACATCTTCACCGTTCCCGCGGAGCAAGGTGATTACAGGAATCTCACGCGCAGCACGTCCGTGCATGACCACAGTCCTGTCTGGTCGCCCGATGGCTCGCAGCTCGCGTGGTTGTCCGACGCGAGTGGTGAGTATCAGCTCATGATCGGCGACCAGACGGGTCTCACAAAGCCGCGAACCCTTCAGCTTCCTGCGACCGCGTATTACTCGTCTCCCAGCTGGTCGCCCGACGGCAAGCACCTGTTGCTTCAAGACAATCATCTCACGCTCTGGACACTCGATGTCTCGAGCGCGAAGGCGACAAGGATCGACAGCGACACGTACTTCGATCCGACGCGCGACATCGACGCTGCCTGGTCGCCCGACTCACGCTGGGTTGCGTACTCGCGAAACGTTGGGAGCCACTTGCGCGCGGTGTTCATGTACTCGCTCGAGCAAGCAAAGGCGCATCAGATCACCGACGCGATGTCCGATGCGGTGTCGCCATCGTTCGACGCCGGCGGCAAGTATCTCTATTTCCTCGCCAGCACCGACTACGGTCCACGCACCGGCTGGCTCGAGATGAGCTCTCTCGACCGGCCGGCTCGGCGTGCGATCTACCTCGCCGTATTACCGGCGAATGAGCCATCGCCGCTCCTCCCGGAAGCGGGCGACGAGCCAAGCGGGCCGCCGGCGGTCGTCGCGTTGGCATCGAAGCCAAGAGCGGATACGAGCGCGTCGGCAGTTCGCGTCGATCTTGACGGCATCGGCCAGCGCATCCTTGCCCTCGGGATTCTGGCCGGCGACTTCAGCGATTGGGGAATCGTGGCGACGGATAAGCCAGCCAAAGTCGGCGACGGTGCGATCAACGTCGGGCAACTCGAGATGCTCGTCGATCCGCGCGCCGAGTGGACTGAAATCTTCAAAGAAGCGTGGCGCACGCAGCGCGACTATTTCTACGACGCCAAGATGCACGGCGCGAACTGGCAGGTCGTGTTTGATAAATACAGCGCCTGGTTACCGTACGTCGGCCACCGGGGCGATCTTGGCTACCTCATCGCGCTCACCGGTGGGGAGCTCACCGTCGGCCACTCGTATCTCACCGGCGCCGGCGACGAGCCGGAAGAGCAGCCGGAGAATGTTGGCTTGTTAGGCGCCGACTTCGCGATCGAGAACGGACGCTATCGCATCAAGCACATCTACACCGGCGAGAATTGGAATCCCGATCTGCGTGCGCCACTCAGCGCACCGGGGATTCAAGTCTCCGAGGGCGACTACCTTCTCGAGGTCAATGGGCGTCCGCTCGCGCCGCCGACGAACGTCTATAGCCTCTTCCAGGGCACGGCGAGCCACCAGACCTCGATTCGCGTCGGCAAATCGCCGACCGTCGAGGGCTCGCGCGTCGTCACGGTCGTCCCGGTAGCTAACGAGGAAGCACTCCGCACGCGCGCCTGGATCGAGCAGAACAGACGCCGCGTCGATCAGCTGTCCGGCGGACGCCTCGCCTATGTGTGGTTACCGAACACGGGCGGCTCCGGCTACAGCTCGTTTACGCGTTACTTCTACGCACAGCAAGACAAAGAAGGCGCCGTCGTCGACGAGCGATACAACCATGGCGGTATGGTCGCCGACTACATCGTCAACGAGCTCGATCGCCGGCCGATGGGTTACTTTGCCACGCGCGACGGAAGAACGTCGACGACGCCGATCGCGGGCATCTTCGGTCCGAAAGTGATGTTGATCAACGAGTCGGCGGGTTCGGGCGGAGACGCGCTACCGTACATGTTCCATCAACGGCAGCTCGGTCCGCTCGTCGGAACCCGCACGTGGGGCGGTCTCGTCGGCACGTTAGGCGTCCCACAGACAATCGATGGCGGCGGCATCACCGCGCCGGGGCTGGCGTTCTACGATCTGCAGGGCAAGTGGGCGGTCGAGAACGAAGGCATCACGCCCGACATCGAGGTCGAATACACGCCCGCGGATGTCATCAAGGGACACGACCCGCAGCTCGAGCGCGCCGTGCAGGAGGCCTTGACGCTTCTCAAACAGAAGCCGGCGCTGCGAGTGGCGCGGCCGGCGCCGATCGATCGCACATCTCGACCTTAGTTCGTCATCCCGAGCGCAGCGAGGGAGCTGCACGCTGGCGCGTGCAGAAGCTTATATGGAGTCGCGCGCGCGGTGCGCGCGCTCCCGCCCCTCGCGGCGAGAGGAGCAGGAGCAAGCGCGCCGCGCTTGCGACTCCAGATAGACGATCTGCTTCGAGCGCTAGCGAGAAGCAGATCCCTCGTCGCTGCGCTCCTCGGGATGACAGGCGGTCATCGTGCCGTTGGCGCATGCCATGGTGCCGGCGCGTTGATCACGGGTAAGACATTCACCAAGGTAGCCCTTGGCCACATCGACGGCACCCCGCGAATGAACGTCACGAGCCCATCGATCGGCGACCGTACTTCGCCAGTTTTGCGGCCGAGGAAGTCCGTGGTGTAGCCGAGGAGCTGGCCCTTCGTTACGCGCGCGTCCCGATCGACCGATGCGATGAAGACACCCGCACTGTCGGCGGCGATGCGCGGCCCCGCGCCGTCGAGCCACACTGGTCGCCTAACGGGTACGACCTTGCGATCGATCATCTTGAGCGCGGCCAGCACGTTGAGCGAACCTTCGACGAGCGCCGTGACGTCCGCCGGCGCGACGATGCCGCTCCGTCCCGCTTCGGCAACGAGCACCGTCTTCCCGCGGACGAGCGACTGGCCGGAGAGCGACCGTCCCGCGTTAGGTGCGGAGGGATCGACGTTGGTGACGATGATGTGGTCCAGCCCGAACGCCATGATCAGTTTGAGCGCCGCCGTGTCCTGAGCCGCGCGGCCGCTTCGGAACCAGTAGCTGTACGGTCGAAGATTCTCGTCCAGATCGCCGCCGTGGAGATCGACGACGACGTCCGCGGGGGTCACGACCTGACTCGTCATCACGGCCAGCGCGCGCTGCGTCTGCGTGCCATTCGCGTCGCCGGGATAACCCCCGTTCATTGACTTGCGATCGATGGGATTGAGGTGCGGCGTCATCGACGTCCATGACGCGATGTTGATGATCGGAACAATGATCACTGTTCCCGCGAGGTGCGTCGCGTCTATTCGCGGGATGAGCCGCTGCATCGCGACGATCGAGCTGTACTCCGTGCCGTGGCTACCGGCGACGAATGCGACGACCGGCCCTGGGCGCGTGCCATGGATGACCGCAACCGGTATGTCGAGTGCTGAGTCGACGCCCGCGGGAACATTGATCACTCCCGTTGCGGTGCTGCCACGCCTCGCGGCGGCCGTGCCGACAGTGAAGGAGGTCTCGCCCTGCTGTTGCGCGGCAGCGGTGGACGCGAAGACGAAAATGAACGTGGTGGCGTGACGGATAAAAGTGTTCA
>QHUV01000525.1 GCA_003222065.1 Gemmatimonadota bacterium
CGTCGGTGTCGCCGTGACCGGGAAAATGTTTCGCCGTCGCGATGGTGCCGGTCTCCTGAAGTCCCTTGACGAAGAGCGCCGCCAGGCGCGCCACCTTCGCCGGATTCTCGCCGAATGAGCGAGTGTTGATGACGGGATTGTTCGGGTTGTTGTTGACGTCGACCACCGGCGCGAAGTCGATCTGGATGCCGACGGCGCGCGCCTCCTGCCCGATGGCACGCGCGACATCGTACGCGTCTTCCTCTCGTCCCGTGGCGGCGATCGCCATGTTGCTGGGAAAGACCGTCGCGCTGCCGGCATCCAACAAGTAATGAGAAAAGACGCCGCCCTCGAGCCGGCCGAGACCAGGCTCCAAATCGGCGGAGGCAATCAGCGGTACCCGCGAGATACGCTGCATCGCATTGACCTTCGCCGCGACCTCGATCGGTGTGCCGAGCGACATGCTGACGCCGCCGATGTGATCCTGCTCGATCCAGCGGCGCACTTCGGCGAAGCTCGAATCGCCATTGCTCGTGTAGTCGCCGAGCACCCACACCATCACCATCTGGCCGACACGTTCGCGTAGCGAGAGGGAGCCGAGCGTGCTGTCGACCCAATGGCGTTGGCGGTCGCTGAGGGGGGCCGCCTGAGGCGTCGGGCGTGCGCATGCGCCGATCGCGCCGAGCGCCGCAAGGACGATGATTCGCAGCTTCATCTAGAGGAGAATATCCTTTGGCTCGTGCAAACTGAACGCCTCTCCATCGCGACGCGCCAGGCGCTGATGCTCATGCTTCTCACGGCCGTAGCGCGCGTCGTGCTCGCCGGAGTGCTCGGGCTCGGCGTCGATGAATCATACGAGGTAGTTCTCTCCCGCGTGCCGAGCCTGAGCTACTTCGACCACCCGCCGTTGTCGTTCTGGATCGCGGGCGGTACGGCGCGCCTCACGGGCAGCGAAGCGCGCGTCCTTCTGCGCCTGCCATTCATTCTAATCTTCGCCGGTACGACGTTCCTGATGTTTCGCCTAACGGCGCGGCTGTACGGAGAGCGAGCAGGATTCCTTGCGGCACTGCTGTTGAATCTTTCGCCGGTGTTCAGCATCAGCGCCGGTGGTTGGATTCTGCCGGACGGTCCGCTCGAGCTCGCGATCGTTGCGACGGCATTTTGCCTAACGCGCATACTGTTCGTCGAGCCGCGGCCTTGGCGCTGGTGGCTGCTGGCGGGGGCGGCGACGGGGCTGGGACTCCTCTCGAAGTATCACGCGGTTTTTCTCCCGCTCGGGACGCTGCTGTTTCTTCTGACGCGACGTGAGGCGCGCGGTTGGCTGGGCCGGCCAGAACCGTATGCGGCGGCCGCGGTCGCGCTGCTCATCACGACTCCGGTACTCCTATGGAACGCCCAGCACAATTTTGCATCACTACGGTTTCAGACGGGCCGCGCGACGTTCCACGGGCTGCATCCGGCGGCGCTCGCTCAGAACCTTGCCGGGCAGCTCGGCTACCTGCTGCCGTGGATCGGGGTCCCCCTCCTCTGGCTGCTTGTCAACGGGCTGCGTCGCGGCCCGCGCGACGCGAAGAGCTGGCTGCTCTCTTGTCTGGCGCTCGGCCCGATCGCGGTGTTCACGTTCGTGTCGTTAGGTGGCAATCCGGGACTGCCCCATTGGCCGGCGCCGGGCTACTTACTGCTCTTTCCTTTGCTCGGCGACGCAATCGCGCGGTTCGAGCGGCGCGGAAGGTATCAGCACATGCTCACTCGGCGCCTGCTTGTCGGGGCCGCCGGCGTGTTCGTCCTGCTCGTCATGATCGCGGCCACCGACGTCGCGACGGGGTGGGTGACGCGCGCCGCACCGTCGGTCTTTCGGCGGGGCGACCCGTCATTGGAGGCAATGGACTGGCGCGATCTCGATCCGGAGCTGACGCGACGTGGATTGTTAGGCAGGAACGGGCCCGTCGTTGTCGCGACGAGCTGGATCGATGCGGCGAAAATCGGCTACGCTCTGGGACCGTCGCGACCTGTGTTCTGCCTGAGCGACGACCCGCGTGGGTTTCGTTATGCTTTCCCACCAAACGCGCTTGTTGGCCGCGACGCGCTTCTGCTGCTTCGCCTTGGAGGGCAGAGTCGTCTGGTGGACGTCGTGGCACGATACGGCCAGTATTTTCGGTCCCTCGAGCCGGCGGACACGATTCCGATACGACGGG
>QHUV01000526.1 GCA_003222065.1 Gemmatimonadota bacterium
CCAAAATCTTGCGAAGAACCCGAATTCGGCATGAAGGGCCGCTGTGCGCCTGCTCTCATCATTTCACTTACGCTGTACCAAGTCATTGAGAGACGCCCCCGCCCGGAACGCGAACGCGACGCGCCTCGAGCCGGATGGAGCCTGGCTGGAGTTTCTCGGAGCTCGCCATCAACGTCACCGCGCCCGCTCGGCGCCCCGCTCGCACGATTACCAATGCTTGGCCGGCGAATAACCGCACGCTGTCGCGCTGGAATCGTTCGTGATTCGTCTCGTCGCCGTTGTCCACGCCGGCGATCGTCGCGCCACCGGCGACGCGCAGGCGTACCAGCGGCTCGGCGTTAGGCACTTGTACGCCATTGCGGTCCACGATAGTGACTGTGACAAACGAGAGATCCTTGCCGTCGCCGCGGATCGTCGAGCGATCGGGCGTCAGCACGACGCGCGCCGCGGGGCCGGCTGTCCGCACCTCACGCGTCATCGATACTTTGCCGCCCTTCCTCGCCACCGCTCGCAATACTCCTGGTGCATATGCGACCCGCCAGACGAGGTGACGAATGTCATCTTGCTTTCGACGCACACCCTGAGACACACCATTGAGAAACAACTCAACCTCATCCGCGTTGGTGTACGCCCAAACGTCGATGGTATCGCCGGACGTCCAGTTCCAGTGCGGAAAGACGTGCAGCATCGGGCGCGTCGTCCACTCGCCCTGATACAGGTAGTACGGATCCTTCGGGAAACCCGCGAGATCCACGACTCCGAAATACGAGCTCCGTGCCGGCCACTCGAAAGGCGTCGGCTCGCCCAGGTAATCGATCCCCGACCAGATGAATATCCCGGAAAGAAATGGATAGCGCTCGAAGAGCCGCAGCGACTCCTCGTGCAACGAGCCCCACGACGCCCGGCGGTTGTCGTACGACGAGATCCGGTAGTCCTTGTTCGGCTTTTGTCCGTGCGTCGTGTCGTACGGGGTGAAATAGACAGCGACGCTGTCCGAGGGCTGCTCGTAGTATCCGCGCGAGTTGTAGGCGGACATTGCCTCCGTGATGATGAACTTCTGATCCGGGAACTGCTTCGGGAGCTCCGCCCACGCTTCGTGATGGTAATTGTGGCCCAGCAG
>QHUV01000527.1 GCA_003222065.1 Gemmatimonadota bacterium
TACTGGGCGTAGTGAGAAATCGTGTCAAACCCGAAGCGATGGACTCGATGGGCGCTCCGGAGATCGGCCTCTGGCGCGGACAGCTGATGTTGCCGACCTTCGCGGCACCGGCATACGAGCGACCACTGGTGGGTGCATCCGCCATTCGCGACTGGTGCAAGCGTTGGCGGCAGCGAGATTAGCTGTAGTCGGCGTTCGTCCATTCTTCCGACTCGAAGTCGATGGCAGAGTCTACCGACATCTGGTACCTCTACGGCGTCGTACCCGCGACGTTCGAGATGGCGCACGCCCCCGAGGGAGTGGACGACCTGGCTGTTGAACGCTGCGTTGACGGAAGCGTCGCCGCGTTGTTTTCTCGACTGGACGGCGAACGCTATGCGCCGGCAGCCATCGAGCGTGGGACCGAGGATGTGGAGTGGCTCGCACCTCGTGCCGTCGCGCATGATCGAGTCCTCACGTGGGCGAGCGACAAAGGGGCCGTCGTGCCGTTGCCGATCTTTTCGCTGTTCAGCGGTGAAGCGGCTGCGAGAGCGATGTTGCGCGAGCGGCGCGATCAGCTCGACGCCGCCTTACGCCGGGCAGCGACAGGACGCGAGTATGCGTTGCGTATCTATCGCATCGATTCCGAGCTTGGTGCCGTTGCGACGGAGCTCAGCCCGAAGCTTGCGCAGTTGCAAGAAGCGGCGTCGGCGGCAAATCCGGGCCAGCGTTATCTGCTCGAGCGCAAGCTTGACGCGGAACGCAAAAGCGAGTTGCACTTGATCGGTGCGCGAATAGCGCGCGATGTCGTTGACACGTTACGGCCGTACGCTATCGAGATAGTGGAGAGTCGTGTCGCGACGCGCACTCAGCGCGGCGGGTCCGACGCCGCGCTTATTCTCGATGCCGCTTTTCTCATCGAGTCCGGTGGACTACTGCGTTTCCAACGTGAGCTCACGGACATCGTCGCACGACACAACTCGCGCGGCTTTCGCTTCGATTTCACAGGGCCGTGGCCACTCTACCACTTCGTGCGGGATGACGAGGGACACGTAGCTGATGACGCCTAACGCGGACACGTTCGACACCGATGATGCGACTGACCGAAGGTTAGTGCTCGGCGACCTGGTCAATCGCGTGCTCGACAAGGGAGTCGTGATCTCGGGTCAGGTGATGATCTCTATCGCCGACGTCGACCTTGTGTCGCTGGACTTGCGGCTCATTCTCACGTCTGTGCAGACCGTCTTGGAGCGTTCGGACTCCACGCAGCATGGCGACGTACCTCTATTGCGTTCTGGCTCCGCCGAACCCTGAGGCCATTCCCGCTGGGCTGACGGGGATATCCGGGTCACCGGTGCGTGTGCTCGTGCCGGCGGCCACAACGCACATGGAAGTCTGGGTGGCAACGATCGACGATGCCGCCCTGCGCGTGAGTGGAGAGGCGCTCGCCAGGCAGGCGCTGCTGCATAACGATGTCGTCGACGCGGCGCTCGCCACGGGGCGAACGCCGCTCCCGGCGCGCTTCGGCTCACGCTTTGATGACGACGCGACGTGCATCGCCGACGTCGCGCGGCGCTCCTCCGTCTTGTCGGCGATTCTCGATCGAGTGGCGGGCGCGGTCGAGATGTCCGTGTTGATCGTGCCAACGGGAGACTTTTTGGAGTCAATCGCGCCAATCGCCAAGCCCGAGCGCCATGAGGCCGCGGCGGGCCGGCGCTATCTCGAAGTCGTGCGTGACCGGACCCGTCAGGCGGAAGACCGTCGACAAGCAGCCGAGTCGGAGGCGGAGCGCGTAGCGAAGGCACTGAGCGGTATTGTGAGCGGCGAATCACGAAGTTTCAGGGCCATTGGGGTCATGTCGGTCGCCCATTTGGTTCCTTTTGAGAGAGTTGAGATTTATCGGGACGCCTGGTATTGCCTCAGGCCGTGGCGCTAGATGCGCTTGCTCGCGCGTTACCCGATCGCATTAACGCCGATCCCGAGCATGTCGAAAACGGTCTTGCGCGACTCGTGCTAACCGTGATAGAACTGCTGCGGGAAATTCTGGAGCATCAAGCCATTCGTCGAATGGATGGCGGTACGTTGTCGGATGAGCAGATTGAGCGACTCGGGCTCGCGCTTCTGAAGCTGAGCGAACGAATGGACGAGCTCAAAGCGACATTCGGGCTTACCGACGAGGATCTCAATATCGACCTGGGTCCACTGGGCCGATTACGCTGATGACGAGAAGGCCGCGCGGCCAATCGGGGCGCGCTCATCTCGACCGCTGGGAACGCGTTCACGAGGATCGACTGATTGCCGGAGCTCGTTAATCCATCTCGCTCGCACGGCCTGGTCGACATTCTCGACCGCATCCTGGATAAGGGTTTAGTCGTGGCCGGCGACATAAAAATCAATCTTGCCAACGTCGAGCTGCTGACAATTCAGGTGAGGCTCCTCGTTTGCTCAATTGACAAAGCCGAGGAGATTGGCCTGAACTGGTGGCGCAACGATGCACGCCTCAGCTCGGGTTCGCCTTATGCTGGCTTAAAACCCGGTCAGCTCGAGGAACGTCTCGACCGAATCGAACGGACGTTAGACGGGCTCACGAAAAAACGAGGGACGAAAGGATAATTCTTGGCGGAATGTGCACCGCCTCTTGTCGCTGGATCATTGCTGCTGCACTGCCTGATCCCTTCACTAGCCTCTAATCCTCTCCGCCATGGCCGTCGAACGCACGCCAAGTGGCAGTTCACTCATCGATGTTCTCGACCGTGTCTTGGACAAGGGCATCGTCATCGACGCATGGGTACGCGTCTCTCTCGTTGGCATTGACCTCGTAACGGTGGAGGCACGAATCGTCGTCGCGTCCATCGATACGTACTTGAAGTATTCGGAAGCGGTGGGCATCACAGGCCCGGTCTCGCGTCCTCGCGAACTCGGAGCGGGCGAGTTGTCAGAGCTCGAGCGCGTGCAGCGCGAGAATGTGGAGCTGAGACGTCGACTTGAGCAGCAAAACGCGTGACCTTGAAGGGCTGGTAGACGCAGGGCAACTAAGCGACCACGCCGTTGCTGGCGTGCTGTCGGCGCTCGCCGAAGCGCCGGATTTCAGCTCCGCG
Source organism: Gemmatimonadota bacterium (assembly GCA_003222065.1). Taxonomy (GTDB): domain Bacteria; phylum Gemmatimonadota; class Gemmatimonadetes; order Gemmatimonadales; family Gemmatimonadaceae; genus AG2. The sequence continues at coordinate 3,078 of QHUV01000527.1, forward strand.
GCGTCGTTCCTGCTCGCGCAGGTGCTCGACCTCGCGGACGCCGAGCGTGGCCACATGCTGCGGCTGGATGCGGCGCAGGAGTCGCTGGTGTCGGTGGCGAGCGTTGGCTATGAGACCCCGCCGCGCGCGTTGATTTCGATCGGCGACCTGTCCAATCCGCTCGTGCTGTGCGCGCTCGCGCTAGTGCCGGTGACCGGCGGCGGACGTTCGAGCATTCGAGCATTCGTATCGATGGCGCGCTGGACGGCGCTCCCAATGCCCCAGGCGCGCCTGCGCGGTACGCTTCCGGTGATGCCCTTGCCGCACGCACAAGAGCTCCTTGGCGAGGGCGAGGTTCGGTTTCTGACGGCGGTCGAGCGGCGATTGGCGAGCGCGCCGGGTGGCGTGATTGTCGTCGAGGGTGCCGTGCCGGAACGCGTCATCGGCTCGGTGACGACACTCGTTATGCTCGCTGGTCCAATCATCGCGCGACTCGCGTCACTGCAGGAGTCTCGCGACTCGATCGATCGCCTCACACAGCAACGGGACCGTCTGACATTGATGGTCGACTCGCTGCCGGATCCTGTCGTCATCACCAACGCGACAAACGACATCATCGCGCAGAATTCGCGTGCTGAGCGTTTGCTCAACGGAAAGGAAGGCGACTCCAGCGGCCGGCGGCGAGCGATCGAGTTGAACAATCTGCTCTTCACATCGTTCCTGGCCAAAGCGGTGATGATGGGCAGTCCCACGAGCGGACCGCGCGAATTGAATCTCGTCGACCCCGACGAGGGAAACGACCTCCTCTTCGAAGTGCTTGCGCACCCCTTGAGCGAACGCGTCGGACCGGACGACGCCGTGCTCTCCGTGTTGCGGGACGTCACGGACCTTCGGCGAGCGGCGAATGAGCTCGAGCGGCAAGTGCAACGCGTGCGACTCGCCGAGATGAAGGCGTCGTCGGAACGCGATCGCCTGAATCTCATCCTCGAGAATGTCGCCGATCCGATTCTCGTAACGGACGAGCGGGCGAACATCATCCTGATGAACGATCAGGCGGAGCAGCTGTTCCAGGCGAGTGAGATTCAACAACGAAACCGGCGGCAGATCCAAGCCGTCCGCGGCAACGACACGAAGTTCACGTCGTTCATCTCGGAGTTCGCGCTGCTCGACACACGGGCGCGCCGCGAGCGCATGGCGCTCGTGCACCCGGCGAATGGCAATCAATTGCCCGTCGAGGTCGTGTCGGGCAAGATCATGAACGAGCGGGGTGAGCCGATCGCCATCGTGTCAGTGCTGCACGATCTCACGAAGGAGGTCGAGATCGAGCGGTTGTACGAGACGCTCAAGACACTCAACAGTGAGCTCGAGGAGCGGATCAGGGCGGCGACAGCCGACCTGGCCGAACAAAACGCCCGTCTGCAGTGGCAGTCGCAGGAAGTGGAGCGCGCCAATCGGTTGAAGTCCGAGTTTCTCGCCAGCATGTCGCATGAAGTTGCGCGACGTCGTCGCCGAGGTCTCCCAGCAGATCGAGCCGATGGTTCGGAAGAAAGCACTGGAATTCGTCGTCGACATCAGCACGGAGTGTCCCCCGCTCCACACGGATCGCACGAAGGTGCGTCAAGTCCTGCTCAATCTGTTGTCGAATGCCGTAAAGTTTACGAACCGCGGACGCGTGGCCGTCGTCGCTCGCTGCGACGACGCGAGGGACGGCGTGCGCATCGACGTCGTCGATACGGGTATCGGCATCCGAGAAAAGGATCTGCAAGCCATTTGGGAGGACTTTCGACAGGTCGATCAATCGCGGACGCGCGAATTCGGCGGCACGGGACTCGGTCTGAGTATCACGCGAAAGCTGCTCGACCGTCTCGGCGGCACCGTCAGCGTTCGCAGTCAGTATGGCGAAGGCAGCGTCTTTTCTGTGCTGCTTCCCCAGCGAACGCCCCATGGGGCGAGCGAGGAAATCGCGGCGGCACGATCGGGCTGACGACGGCCCTGACAGTTTGCTGACAGGTATCGAGAAGACGCCGCCGCATATTTCGACGGCGACGCCAGTGTCGCTCCCGTCCGCGATATTCGGATGACACGCATGCCTAACGATCTTTCGCGCTCACCTCGCCGTCCGCGGCGAGGCATTCCGACCCTGGCGATCCTGCTTGCCGCGCTCGCGGTCGTATCGGCGCTCGTCTTCCAGGCGTTCCGCGCCGAACAGGACCAGCGCGCGACAGCGTCGCGAGCGCTCCGTGAATACGCCGGGTTCGCGGCGTGGGAATTCGCGTCGAACATGAAGGAGGAAATGTGGCTGGCGATGACCGAGCTCCTGCGGCCCGCGGAGCAGCTCGAGCCGCCGCAGCCCGGCGCAGCCCTTCCGTCGCCGATCATGCTCGTCGAGCAGAGTCACCACGTCGCAAAGTGTAAAGATTGCTCATCGGAGATCCCGGCGTCGTATTACTTCCGCCTCGACCTCAACGACAGTGCTTTGACGACGGTGTTGGGCGACGGTACGGTCGCCCGCGAGCCGGAGCGGCTCGAGCGACAGTGGCTACGTGATACCATCACCCGGCACGCCATCGATGTATTTCGGCCAAACTGGCGCGTGGCAACAGTCGTCGGGGAGGTAGACGGACGACGCCTAACGGTGGCGTACACGGTTGTTCGCGATACCCTCGGGCGCGCCGTGGCGGCGTATGGCGTGGTGAGCGAGTCGAACCGATTCGTTGCCGCCTTCGCCGCGAAGCTCGCCGAGTGGGAGTTGCTGCCGCCCGCCTTGACGAAGCAGGCAGGCGCCGGTCATCTCGTCGCCATCACCGTGCGCGATGAAAAGAGCAACGTGCTGTATCGATCGCCCTGGCAGTTCGGCGACCGCTACAGCGCCGCGTACGAGCAGCAGAAATACATGGCCGGTTTCACCGTCGAAGCATCCCTGAAGCCGGGCGTGGCGGGAAGGCTCATTCTCGGCGATTCGTATCGTTTCCCGGTGCTCCTCGGCCTTCTCGGCATTACCGCCGCACTAGTCGCGATCGCGTTCCGACAGCTGCGACGCGAAGCCGCGCTCGCGAGCTTGCGCGCCGACTTCGTGTCCAGCGTCTCGCACGAGCTGCGCACGCCGCTCGCGCAGATCCGCATGTTCGCCGAGCTGCTCCGCATGGGATGGATCCGCTCCGCGCAAGAGCATAGCCGCTCGCTCGACATCATCGATCAGGAAGCGCGACGCCTCGGCCACCTCGTCGACAAGGTGCTCTGCTTCGATCGCGTGGAGCGTGGTGAGAATACGCTCATGACCGAGCGAACGGAGCTCGCGCCGCTGGTACGCGAGGTGCTCGAGGCGTTCGCCCCGCTCGCCACCGCGCGCCAGGTTCAGGTGCGCGTCAGTCTCGATGACGATGTGGTCGCCGACGTGGATCGCGGGGCGATGCGGCAGGTGCTGATCAATCTCCTGGACAACGCGGTGAAGTACGGACCCGCCGGCCAAACCATTTCCGTGGGGCTCGAGCGCAGCGAT
>QHUV01000057.1 GCA_003222065.1 Gemmatimonadota bacterium
CCGGCGATCGAGAGGGCGGTGTGCGCGAGCTCGAGGCGGCGATGATGGGCGCCGAACGCGCGAACGAACTCGATCTCGCTTCATCCCTCGCCGAGGAGATTGCGCGACTCGCTCCCGAAACGGTGCGCTTCCACCAGAAGCGCGTCGAGTACGCATTCCGGACCAACGACAAGCTCCGCCTTATCGAGGCATATCTTGCCCTTGCCGGAGCGCTCTTGAATGCGAAGCAGGGAGAGAAGGCGCGCGCCGTGTATCAGCGGGTGCTCGACCTCTCACCGGATGACATCCGCGCTCAAGCGGCGCTCGAGACCATTAGCGCGGAGCCGCCGCCGGTTGAGGCGCCGGCAGCACCGGCACGAAAGGTCTCGCCGCGGGGACCGTCGCCGTCACCGGTGCGCACGCGCAAGGGCGGTCCAGAGCCATCACCGGGCGATACTGGATTCGTGAATTTGGGTGAGTTGCTGCGCGACGATGGACCCAAGAGCACGCGCATGATCGTGAACGAGGAAGAGCCGACAGGCGACGAGGAGGCCGACTTCGCGGACATGCTCAAGAAGTTCAAGCAGGGCATCGCTGAGAACGTTGCACAGGAGGATTACCAGAGCCATTACGACCTGGGTGTCGCATTCAAGGAGATGGGACTCGTCGATGAGGCGGTGGCGGAATTTCAAAAGGCGCTAAAGGCGCCATCGAATCGGCTGCCGACGTACGAGGCGCTCGGTCAATGCTTTATCGAGAAGCAGCAGAACGCCATCGCGTCGACGGTGTTGGCGCGGGCGCTCGGTGAGGGCGGTTACAGCGACGAGGAGCTCGTTGGCATACTCTACCTGCTCGGGCGCGCCGCGCAGTCGCAGAAGCACTTTGAGGAGGCACTCGGCTATTATCAGCGTGTGTGCGTCGTCAACATTGAATTCCGAGACGTGATCGAGCGAATCAAAGAGGTGGAGCGCGTGGGTCGATGACTACCGCGGCACGTCAGCGAACGCCTGTCACGGACGCTTTGCGGGCGATCCAGGGTCCTGTCCGCGATCGGCTCGAATTTGTCGTCGACGAGATGCATGCGATCGTCAGTTCGGATTTGCCGATGATCGAGCAGGTGAGTGCGCACTTGCTGCGAATGCGTGGCAAAATGTTTCGGCCGACGCTCACGCTACTGGCGAGCGCGGTATGCGGCGATCCTCAGCCACGCGCCATTCGTCTCGCCGCAGTCGTAGAGCTCATGCACCTGGCAACGTTGGTGCATGACGACTCAGTGGATCACTCGGTTCTCCGGCGCGGCCTTCCCACCGTCAACTCTCTCTTCAGTCACCAGGTGTCGGTGATTATGGGTGATTTCCTCTATACCCGAGCGCACGCGGCACTGGTGGATGTCGGAGACCTCGAGTTCTTGCGCATCCTGACCACCGTCGCGAACGAGCTGACCATCGGAGAGATGCGACAACTCGCGGCTGTCGATGGGCTCGACTTCTCTGAAGATGATTATTTCGCGCTGATCAGGTCGAAGACGGCGGTTCTACTGTCGGCCGCCTGCGAGACCGGAGCGTTGTGCGGCGCCGCGCGATATCGATCTGCGCTGGCGCGTTATGGCGAGCGATTGGGAATGGCTTTTCAGATCGCGGATGACATCCTGGACTACACGTCAGATTCGGCCGTGACCGGCAAGCCATCGGGGCTCGACCTGCGCGAGCACAAAGTCACCCTGCCGCTGATCGTCGCTCGGCCGGAGCTCACGGCGCAAGGTAGGCGTCGTGTGGAAGAGCTGTTCGCGACAGAGGACCCAGATGATCAACTCATCGGCGACGTCGTTGCCATTGTTGCCGAGGCTGGCGGTCTCGATCGCGCTCATCGCCAGGGCGAGCGCTTTGCCCACGAAGCTGAGGAAGCCCTGGCACCACTTCCCGATAGTCCTGTCCGGTCGGCGCTGACGGACGCGATCTCCTACGTCATGGATCGGCGGTCCTAATGATTGGTCCCTCTCGTGGATCTTCGAAGCATCGGCCGGGGTTTCATGCCCTGGTCCTCTGCATTGGATTTGTTGTCGGAGGTACATTCACCCAGGTGGCGCGGCGCTTTCTGCCGGCCGGGGCGGTGAAGGAGTTTTTGACGACGGGTGTCACTCCTGAGCTGGGCCCATTGCACATCGACCTCGTAATCCTCAAGTTCGCTATTGGGCCGATTGCCTTGGATGTGTCTCTGCTCAGCCTCGTCGGCGTCCTGATCGCGTACCTGATCGCGCGTTCGCTCTTCTAGGAGAAGATATGAGTTTCGGAAACTTCGGCTTTACCGAAATGCTGATGCTCTTGGTCATCGTGCTCGTGCTATTTGGCGCGCGCCGGGTGCCGGAGATCGGCGCATCGATCGGGAAGGGTATTCGCGAATTCAAGCGCAACATTAGCGACGTCGATCGGCAGATCCGCGAGCCTGAGCCCGAACCCGACATACGGACCGAGCGCATTGCCGCCCCCGAACGCGAGACCGTCGCCCGTCGCGACGAGGAGAGCCGTCCCGAGCCCAAGCGCCTTCTGAACTGACGCGATAGTTCGTGCCGCACCGAGGAGAGAAGAGTCCGGCCGCAAGCGCGACCGGACTCTTTTCATGCGCGACTTCAAATCGACTTCTCGCGAGCGCCAGCGAGCGAGCGCAGTCGTAGTTAGGTTTGGCTTTGCCAAACCTAACTACGACTCGGCCCGCCGCTGCGACGCGTTGATCAACTTTCGCCGGTCGTCGATCTTCGCGGACTGACGAACGTCCTGCAGGAACATCTGCACGCGTTGCTGCTGCAATTGCTGCATGCGTGCTTGTCGCTGCTGCGGTTGTTGCTTGAGCCACGCGGCGCTGTCGGCTTGCACGCGCTTGTCGACGCGCAAAACGAAGAGCGCGTCCGAGGTGCGGACGGGCGCGCTCACCGCCTGCACCGGCAGACCGAAGGCCGTGCCGACTGCTTCGTTGAATTGGCCGATGCCCGGCACGAATGTGCCGCGCGTGAACAGCGGCGAATGCTGAACCTCCAGCTTTTGCTGTGCGGCGGCGGCCTCCAGCCCGCTACTCGCTGCGGCGTCAGCTAGCTGCTGGGCCTTGGGTGCCAGCCGGTCCAACGCACGCGCTCGCGCGACTTGATCGCGCACCGCGCTCTTCACGTTCTCGAATCGTGGCTCGCCGCCCTCCGAGATCGAATCCAGCCGAGCGAGGTAGTAGCCGCTCTCGTCATCGAACAGCTCACTCGTCTCGCCGACGTGCGCTCCGCCGAATGCCCAGGCACTGACACTGGGAATCGCGCGTCCGTCATAGCTCGCGGGCTCGTCCTCCGAAGCTACGATCTTAAGCGTTTGCAGGCCGAGCCTCTTCGCGGCTGTGTCGAGCTTTGCGCCCTGCTCGGCGTTGGCGGCGATTTTGGAGAGATCGTCGGCCTTCTTGTCGATGCGCGCTTCATTCGAGTCGCTCGGCTGGATGCGCAGCAGAATGTGGTGCAGTGCCAGGGTGTCGCCCTTCCGGTCGTCGACGCGAATGAGATGATACCCGAATTGCGTCAGCACGGGCTGAGAGATCTCGCCGACTTTGAGGGCGTACGCCGCGCTCTCGAATGGCGCGACGAAACGGCCCTTGGCCCCGCGACCAAGGTCGCCGCCGCGGGCACCGGATCCACTGTCGGCGGATTCGCGCTTGGCGACGTCCTCGAATTTGGCGCCCCCAACGATCTGGTTGCGAAGCGCCGTTGCGTGTTCTCTAATCGCCGCGCTATCCGCGGCGCTCACTACGCGCGGAATCTCGACCACGGTCAGTACGGCACGACCGGGCCGATGGAACTCGTCTTTGTGCTTGTCGAAGTAGGCCCGAAGATCGGCGTCGGAGATCGACTTTGTGGCAGCGCTGTCGACCTGTGGTCTAAACGCGACGAAGCTCGCCTGGGCGCTGTCATGTTGATCGCGCCAAATACGCCAGAGCTCAGCATCGGTGACGTAAATTCCGCTCGCGATTTGGTCGAGCAGCTTTCGACGCGGAATCTCGGTCCGGTAATACTGCTCCAGATTAGCGAGCAATCCGGTCTGTTTCGCATACGAGCTCGAAAGAAGGCGCTGGTACTTCTGCATGTCGAACTGCCCCTCGGTTTGCAGCTCGGGAGCAGATTGGACCCAGGGTGGCGGCGCGAACGAAGCGTACTGTTTGATCTCGTCGTTCGTGACCACGATGCCGCGACGCTCGTACTGCTGTTGGAGTAGTACGTCCATCACCATGCGATCGAACGTGGCGTTTTGGATGCGGCGAATGTCGTCTTCCGACAGCGATCGGCCGCCGCCTTGCTGTTGATTCTGAATCTCTTCCTGGTACGTGCGGACGAAGTCGCTGTACCGGATCTCCTGACCGTTCACCTTCGCGACGGCGGTCGTCGGCGTTACGGTCGTGCGACCGAGCAGGCCTGACGTTTGAGCGAAAAGAAAGCCGCCGATGAACGCGCCAGCGATGACGATCCACACGATGATGACAAAACGCGCGCTCCGCATTTGTTGCAGCACGGGGCGATACTCCTCAGAGGGAGGAAATAAGTAGGTAGAAGCTGTGAAAAGTACGAGCGCCGACGATGTAAAATCAAGTGAGCGCGGCACTTCCTGATTGACTTGTTCTGTTGGCGGAATGTATTTTCCCGGCTCCCGCCAGCCCAACCCGCAGTCCCATCCGACAGAAGCTCAATGGCCGGTCCTTCGCGTATCGACGAGCTCCGGAAGAAATTCGACGAGAATCCTCGCCGGTATTTCGCGCCGCTCGCGAACGAATACAGGAAGATCGGCGATTTCGAGCAGGCCATCTTCATCTGTCAGGAGTTTCTGCCGCAGCAGCCCGGACACATGAGTGGCCACATCGTGTACGGACAGGCTCTTTTCGAATCCGGCCGGCACGATGAGGCGCGAAGTGTTTTCGAAACAGCGCTCGCGCTCGATCCAGAGAATCTGATCGCGCTACGCCACCTCGGCGACATCGCGCGCGCTCACGGCGACAACGAGACTGCAAGAGGATGGTACCGCCGAGTACTCGAATCTGATCCACGAAACGAGGAAATTGCCGGAATTCTGACCGCGCTCGACACTGATGACTCATCGGCGCACGTGCCCGCCACGTCAGTGCCAAGCGAGGCCGCGCCAGTCGCCGGGGCCGCCGCTCCGCCGTTGGCGATTCAATCCGCCGCAGACGCCGCCCATGGCGTCGAAAGCGAGCCCAACCCGATAGCTGATCGGAGCGTCATCGCGTCGCCCGCTGCTGCGCCCGCCGAAAGCAGTTTCGACGATCTGGCCAAACTCTTCACAACGGCGTCGTCCGCCCCTCCGAGCTCGGCCTCAGACGGCGCGCTCGAGCTCATTCACGAAGGGGAAGACATACTCGGCGGTTCGGACGACGATAGCAGAGGACGTGCGCCAAGCGCTGCCGGGTCGCATGGGCTTCCTGGCGGCGACGAGACGTTCCCTGGCTCATCGGATGGCGCCGGTGGCTTTCAGCCCGCCTTCCTCGAAGGCCTAACGACGTCCGAGTCAGCGACGCCGCCTCCCTCCGCGGCCGAGCCCGCACGCCCCGCAACGTCAGGGGCAGATTCGTCAGGCGGTGCGAGCTCCGCCTTCGTCACCGAGACGATGGCGGAGTTGTACGTTCAGCAAGGCCACCTCGACCAAGCGATCGAGGTCTACCGGAAGCTCGTGAGCCTCCAGCCTAACGACGTGGCGTTGGCTGGACGATTGCGCGAGATCGAGGCGAAGGCCGCGCAAGCCGCGCGGCGCGCAACCGAGCCCGCGCCGGCGCGCAGTCCGGTAGTCGAAGCGGGTCCTACTATCCGCGACTTTCTCGGCTCGATCGCCGAGTTTCGCCCTCGATCGGCGCCGGCACCGGATGATGCGCCTCACGCCGCCGTGCCTGCGCCGGCACCCTCGCGGGTGACCGAGCCACGCGCCGAGCCGCGTCACGAAACCACGGTCGGCGGCTCACTGCGCAACCTCTTCGCGGATGCCGAGCGCCAAGGCAGGGCTGACGATATCAGGCCATCGAGTCGTGATGGTACGGCACCGCGGGAAATGGCGGATGAGGCGTCATCGTCTATTCGTGGACGCCCATCCACACCGGCGGCGACTGAGTTGTCGCTCGATCATGTCTTTCGGCACGCGACACCGGCGGCCGGGACCGGCAAGCAGTCGTCGTTCTCATTCGACCAGTTTTTCTCACAACAAGCGCAACAGGACGTTGGCGCCTCGGACGCGGAGCCTTCCTCGGAAGCAAGCGCGGGACTCAGCGACGACATTCAGCAGTTCAATGCGTGGCTTGAAGGGTTGAAGAAGACGTGAGGATCGCCGTCATCAACGGTCCGAACCTCAATCTGCTCGGGGTGCGAGAGCCGTCGCTTTACGGGACGGAGACGCTACAAGACGTCGAGCGAAAGCTGAACGGAGTCGCTCGCGAGCTCGGTGCTTCACTTGAGTTCGTGCAGCGGAACGGAGAGGGGGAGCTCGTCGAGTACATACAGAGCATTTATGATCACGCCGCAGGCGTGATCATAAATGCTGGGGCCTATAGCCACACGAGTCTCGCCATTCGCGACGCATTGACTGGCGTCGGGATTCCCTTCGTCGAGGTCCACATCACGAACGTTTATGCGCGCGAGCCCGAGCGACGGCATTCCATGCTCGCGCCAGCGGCCGTGGGCGTGGTCTGCGGGTTGGGAACGTTGGGGTACGAGCTCGCGCTTCGCGGACTCGCCGCCAAGCTGACGCATGCCGGCCCCGTTGGAACCAAGGCGCGTGTCTGATCATCGATCGCGGCGAATCGCCGCCCTGCTCGACGGCCTAACGGCAGCGCACGTGGATGCACTCCTCGTGACGAGTCTCGCCAATGTTCGCTATCTCACCGGCTTTTCCGGCTCGAGCGCCCTGTTGCTGGTGAGCCAGCGTGACGCGGTGCTCATCACCGACTTCCGCTATCAGATCCAGGCGGCGGACGAAGTCGGCGACGTCGCTCGCGTCACGATCGAGCAGCAGAGCCTGTGGACCGGACTGTGGCAGCAGTTGACGCAGGTCCCGGGCATTCAGGTCGTAGGATTCGAGTCTGCTCATCTTCTACATCGAGACTTTCAGCGGTTGATGGAAGCGGGCTCGCGCTGGCAATGGCGGCCGACGCTCGACCTCGTCGAAACGCTGCGCGAGCGCAAAGACGCGAACGAGGTCAGGCTCATCGAGCGCGCGGCGGCGGTGGCCATCCGCGCGCTCGAGCGCACGTTGGCTGAAGTTCGTGTCGGCATGACGGAGCTGCAGGTCGCCGGGGTCCTCGAGCGCGCGCTTCGCGACGAGGGTAGCGAAGGCTTCCCATTTCCCTCTATCGTTGCCACCGGTGCCCGTTCGGCACTTCCCCACGCCCGTGCGTCGGCGGCAAAAATTCGCGACGGAGATCTTTTGCTGCTGGACTTCGGGGCGGAAGTGGAGGGCTATTGCGCGGACGTAACGCGGACGGTGGTAGTCGGCCGGGCGAGCGATGATCAACGAGAGATCTATGACGTCGTGCGAGAAGCCAACGAGCAGGCCTCCCGCGAGATTCGCGCTGGGATGAGCGGTCGCGACGCCGACGCTATCGCGCGCGGCTACATTGAGCGGCGCGGCTTCGGCGACCTGTTCGGACATGGGCTCGGGCACGGCGTGGGCCTCGAGGTCCACGAGGCGCCCCGACTCGCGCGCACTGCCGACGGTGCGCTCGCCGAAGGTTCCGTCGTAACGATCGAGCCAGGAGTGTACCGCCCCGGTTGGGGCGGAGTGCGCATTGAGGACGATGTCGTTCTGGACGCCGCCGGCCCTCGCATTCTGACCAAATTCACGCGAGAGCTCCTCGAGCTGAAGAGTTAGTGCCCCCTCCTTTGCCCATGATCGACCTTCGCTATGTGAAAAAGCTCATCGAGATGATCGATGAGTCGACCGTGGACTCCATCGAGATCTCGTCCGACAAGGGGATGAAGATCCGGATCTCCAAGAGCCCGCAACAGCGCGGGACGGTGCAGGTCGCTGCCCCGCTACCGGTGCCGGCGATGCTCCCGTCGGCCGTCGCCGGACGCGCGACGCCGGGTGAAGGCCTGCCTGCCGTTACCGAACCCGAAACGCCGGGCAGGGCCGAAGCGTCCAAGACACAGCTACTCGAAGTGAAGTCGCCAATGGTGGGCACGTTCTACCAATCGCCGGAGCCTGGCGCGAAGCATTACGTCGCCGTCGGGGACCGGGTCTCGAAAGGTCAGATCCTCTGCATCATCGAGGCGATGAAGATCATGAACGAAATCGAGTCGGAGTACGCTGGTGTGCTCCGCGAAATCGCCGTGCAGGACGCGCAGCCCGTGGAGTACGGACAGGTGCTATTCCGAATCGATCCTAATGGCTAGTCAGATGCGCAGCGCTGCTGCCGCGACCGTCGCTCCGCCGGCGGCCGCGCAATCCGCTCCTACCTCGGGCTTCAACTTCAAGTCCGTGTTGCAGGAGCTCATTCAGCGCAACGCGTCGGACTTGCACCTGAAGGTCGGCCGGCCGCCGACTCTGCGCGTCAACGGCGAGCTCGAGCCGCTTGGTCGGCCGCCGATGCGCCCCGAAGATCTCAAGGCGCTTGCCGAGCAATTGATGACACCGCGTCAGGTGAAGCAATTCGCGGAAGAGAAAGAGTGCGACTTCGCCATCGGCGTACCGGGCATCGGGCGATTCCGCGTCAACGTGTATCAGCAGCGAGGCTCGCTCTGCTACGCAATGCGTGCCATTCCGTATCAGGCGCGAACTATTGCCGAGCTTAATTTGCCGCCGGTACTGGAAGAAATCGCGATGAAGCCCCGCGGCCTTGTA
>QHUV01000528.1 GCA_003222065.1 Gemmatimonadota bacterium
CGGCGTCTCGCCCTGGTACTGGTGGGCGGACGTTCCGGTGCGGCACGCAGCGACACTCATCGTACCGTCCGATCGGATCGTCATCGGCGGACCGAAGGTGAAATACCGCGGCATCTTCATCAACGATGAGGCACCGGCTTTTTCCGGCTGGGCACATGAAAAGTTCGGGGGAATCAATCACCAGGTCTACGAGCGGGTCTTCGAGCTACTCCTTCGCCTCAAAGGCAACTATCTCTGGCCGGCGATGTGGGGCAGCGCCTTTGCGGACGACGACTCGCTGAGCGCGAAGCTCGCCGACGAATACGGCATCGTTATGGGCAGCTCGCATCACGAGCCCATGACGCGCGCGCAGCAGGAATGGCGGCGGTACGGGAAGGGCCCGTGGAACTACGAGCAGAACGACTCGACGCTCCGCGCCTTCTGGCGCGCCGGCATCGAACGTATGGATTCACGCGAGAACATCGTCACGATCGGCATGCGGGGCGATGGTGACCTGCCGATGACCGACGGAAGCAATATCGCGCTGCTCGAGCGCATCGTGGCCGATCAGCGACGGATCATCGCCGACGTCACCCGAAAACCAGCGTCGGAGACGCCGCAGCTCTGGGCGCTCTACAAGGAGGTGCAGGACTACTACGACAAGGGTATGCGCGTTCCGGACGACGTGACGTTGCTCTTCTCGGACGACAACTGGGGCAACATTCGGCGGCTGCCCGCGCCTCGGGAGCGCGCCCGACCTGGCGGGTTCGGCGTTTACTATCACTTCGATTACGTCGGTGGGCCTCGCAATTACAAATGGATAAACACGAATCCGATCGCGCGCGTCTGGGAGCAGATGAACCGCGCGTATCGCTCTGGCGCCGACCGTATCTGGATCGTGAACGTCGGCGATCTCAAGCCGATGGAGTTTCCCATTCAGTTCTTTCTGGACTTCGCGTGGGATCCGGATGCGATACCTGCGGAGCGGCTCCCAGCGTACACGAGCGATTGGGCTGGCCGACAGTTTGGCGCGGCGTACGGAACTATGATTGGTGGTCTGATTACGAGTTATCTAAAGTTCGCTGGCCGTCGCAAGCCCGAGCTGCTCGACACGGCGACCTACAGTCTCGATAACTATCGCGAGGCCGAGCGTATTGTCGCCGATTACGATTCGTTGACCACTCGTGCGCAGGCGATTGGGAGGCGTCTTCCCACCGAATATCGGGACGCGTACTACGAGCTGGTCTTGCATCCGATTCTCGGCGCGGCAAATCTGAATAAGCTCTATGTGACCGTGGCGAGAAACCGCCGCTATGCTCGCGAGGGGCGCGCCGTCACCAACGAGGTTGCCGCGCAGGCACGGGCGCTGTTCGAGCGGGATGCGGACCTCTCGCGGTACTTCAACAACGTCCTCGCCGGCGGCAAATGGTCGCACATGATGGATCAGACGCATATCGGCTACACGTCCTGGCAGGAGCCGCCGCGCAACGTCATGCCTCGCGTCGACGAGATCCAAGTACCGGTCGCCGCCGACCTGGGTATCGAGGTCGAAGGTGCACCACCGATGGTGTCGGAGCGTCCGCCTAACGATCGACCGCATGAGCCGACGTTGCCGACATTCGACAACCGGCGGCGCCAATCCTATTACATTGACGTCTATAATCGCGGCCAAACGCCCTTCACGTACACCGTCGTCGCTGCTGTACCCTGGCTGAGGACCACGCCAAGCCAGGGTACCGTTAGGCAAGAGCAACGCGTTTGGGTGAGCGTCGACTGGACGGCGGCGCCGCGCGGCGCTCACTCGGCGCCCATCACCATCACTGGCCCCCGCAATCAGCGGGTCGTCGCCCGAGCGAATATCGAGAATCACGCCCTCACCGCCGCCGACCTGATCGGCTTCATCGAAGGCAATGGCTACGTCTCGATCGAGGCCGAACATTTCACGAGGATGATTAACGCTCCCCCGGTGAGCTGGCTGCGCATACCGGACCTCGGACGCACCCTCTCCGGCATGGCGACGGAGCCGGTCGATGCGCACAGCCGATTGCCCGACGCATCGTCGCCGCGGCTCGACTATGGCGTCTTCATGTTCGACAGCGGGAGTGTGGATGTCCGGGCCTACGTCGCGCCAACGCTCGACGTGACAGCGTCGCCGACAGGATTGCGCTACGCGATCTCGTTCGACGACGACGCGCCGCAGATCGTGAACGTCGTCGCCGACAGCTCGAATCGCGCGTGGGAGCAGTCGGTCGCCGACAATATTCGGATCTCCTCGACGCGGCACCGGTTGCAGCGCGCGGGAAAGCATGTACTGCGGTTCTGGCGCGTCGACCCCGGAGTCGTTCTCGAAAAGCTCGTCATCGATGCCGGCGGCGTGAAGCCGAGCTACCTGGGTCCGCCGGAGTCCTACCACGGCACCAACGGGCTCGTCGGGACCGATGCGCGGTTCGACTGGTTCGAGTACGCTGGCGACGATTCGATCTATCGCCGATTCGCTTCG
>QHUV01000529.1 GCA_003222065.1 Gemmatimonadota bacterium
GACGAAGCCCGCGCGCGCGCGCGCGAGATCCACGAGAAGACATGGGCCGCGCTCGACCAATACCGCTCGCTCGACGAACAGCACGATTGGTGGCCGGCGTTCGTACGTCGCGTCCTCGGCAAGGAAAGCGCGGCGGCAGCCCGGCCGGGACTGAACATCTTCCCCGAGTAACCTGTTCGCGGACGCACGACTCGTCCCGAAAGCGAACAGCGCGCGGCGTCGGTCAATTCCGTCATCCTGTTGCGCGCAAACGAAATAGCCCGCCAGAGGCAGAGGCACGGACATTCCCATCCTGGCGATGCCGACCTCACACAATCGAAAAGGCTCATGCACACCTTCCGTCAGGATCTGCTCGCGGCCGCTCGGTCGCTCAGGCGCAGTCCCGGGTTCACCGTCGTCGTCGTGCTGACGCTGGCGATCGCGATTGGCCCGCTGACGGCGATGTTCAGCGTCGTGGACGCGGTGCTTCTCCGTCCCCTCCCCTTCGAAGAGCCAGACCGCATCGTTCAGCTCTGGGCTGGCGAAGGAACCGCATCGCACGGGCCCATCTCCTCCGCCAATTTCGTGGACTGGCGCAAGATGAGCCGGTCGTTCGACGCGATCGCCGCCGAAGACTTTGCGTGGTTCAATCTCACGAGTGATGGAGACGGTGGGCGCCCCGAGCGGCTGCGCGGCGCCGTTGTCTCCGCCAGTCTATTTCGCGTGCTCGGCGTGCGTCCGATTCTTGGCTCGGGCCTAACGCCTGACGACGACCGGCCCGGCGCCCGCTCGATCGTGCTCGCGCATGGAGTCTGGACGCGTCGCTTTGCCGGGGACCGGCGCATCATCGGCCGCGAGATACTTCTCAACGGGGAGCGCTGGCGGGTCGCCGGGGTAATGCCGGAGGGGTTTTCGTTCCCGGGCCCGCTCGTCGAGGAGAGCATCGACCTCTGGGCGCCACTCGCCTGGTCACCTAACGAGCTGCAGCGTGGAATGCGCCGCTATGGCGTCACGGCGCGGCTCCGCTCCGGCTTGACGATCGCTCAGGCGCAACGCGACATGGACGGCGTCGCCGCGCGACTGGCGGCGGACTATCCGGAAGCGAACGCGCATACGAGCGTCCGTGTCGTGCCGATCCACGACGAGCTTTCCGGCGGAGCGCGCGACCCCTTGTTGCTGCTTCTCGGCGCCGTCGCGCTCGTGCTCGTCGTCGCTTGCGCCAACGCGGCCAACCTCATGCTCGCCCGCGCCCGGGGCCGGGAGCGCGAGATGGCACTGCGCGCAGCATTAGGGGCCGGGCGCCGACGTATCATTGCCCAACTGCTTATCGAGAGCCTGGTGCTCTCCGCGGGCGCAGCAGCGTTAGGCGCGCTCGTCGGCGTCTGGTTGACGACTCTCTACGCGGCGCTGACGCCCGCGCCCGCGCGCGCCTCGCTCACGCTCGATGGCCGCATCCTCGCCTTCCTCGTGGTCGTCACCGGACTCACCGGTCTGGCTTTCGGTTGCGTGCCGGCATGGAGAGCGTCGACGGCGACATTGGGCGATTCGCTGCGAAGCGCCGGTCGTTCCACCACCGCGCGCCGCGACCGGCGGCGATTCTCATCCGCGCTCGTCCTCCTCGAGGTCGCAACGGCCGTTGTCTTGCTCGTCGGCGCGGGACTGCTCGTTCGGAGCTTCGAGAACCTAACGAGTGTCAATCCTGGATTCGACGCGAGTAAGGTTTACACCACGCGCATGTCGCTTCCGGGGGGACGGTATGGCGACGACGCTGCGACGCGCCGGTTCATGGACGAGGGGCTCGCCCGGCTCGCCGCAATTCCCGGCGTCACTTACGCCGGCGCCGTCGATTATTTGCCATTCGGCCAGAGCGATTTTCACATCGGGATGGTGATCGAGGGGCATGAGAGTGCGCCGGTCGGCGAAGCGTCGGCGCATTATCGTGCGATCGCTGGGGACTACTTCGAGGCGATGCGCATACGGCACATCGGCGGCCGTACATTTGGTTCGACCGACAGGTGGGGGTCGCCACTCGTAGTCCTCGTCAACGAAGCGATGGCGCACCGCTATTGGCCGGGCGAGAGCCCCATCGGGCGCCGTGTTCGCATTGGCAACATCGGCGATCCGCACCCGGACCCGTGGATGACGGTCATCGGCGTCGTTGGCAATGTGAAGCATTGGAGTCTGAGCGAAGTACCACAACCTGAGTTCTACCTTTCGCTCGAGCAGCAGCCGGCGCGGAATTTCAGCTTCGTTGCCCGCGTGGATGCGGAGAGAAACTCCACCCTCGCAGGCGTGCGCGACGCGCTGTTCTCCGTCGATCCGCGGCAACCCGCGACCTGGGAGCCGCTGCACACGCTCATTGATTCGTCGATCGCGGAGCCACGGTTTCGCAGCGTGTTCATCGGTGCGTTCGCGGTCGTCGCTCTCACGCTAGCGATCATCGGTCTGTACGGTCTCATCTCCTTCGGCGTCACGCAGCGGACACGCGAGTTGGGCGTCCGTGTCGCGCTCGGTGCGCGCCGCGCGGACATCATCGGCCTTGTCCTGCGGGAGGGGCTTCGCCTCGCCATCGCTGGCATCGTGATCGGCGTCGCCTGCGCATTCGTCGCGACGCGGCTTCTCAAGGGGATGCTCTACCAGGTCGGGGTGACGGACGTCACCACGTTCGTGACTGTGCCGCTCGTACTGCTATCGACCGCCGTGCTGGCGAACTACCTTCCCGCGCGGCGTGCGGCTCGCATCGATCCAGTGGTGGCGTTGCAGGCTGCGCTCGGGATGACGGAGAGGATCGTTCGGCCGCTCTTTCCATCTGCGTTCAATCTGCGCAATCTGCGTTCATCTGCGTCCTGCTTTTGACTTGAAGCGATACGCGCAAATCGGCGCGGAACCTGCAAGCCACGCACAGAAAAGCCGTCCCCTTATGTCAATCTCTCGACGCTCATTCGTCGTGAGCGCCAGTACGTCGCTGGCCGTACTCGCGGGAGCGCCGCGGCTGGTGCTTCCCTGGCGCCGTCGTTATGCACTCGTCATTCGCGGCGGGACCGTCTTCGATGGACTCGGCGGTCCTGGGATCGAGGCGGACGTCGCGATCGACGGCGGACGCGTCGTCGCGATCGCCAGGGATCTCAAGGACGACGGGGCGATGGAGATCGACGCCCGCGGCATGGCCGTGACGCCGGGATTCATCGACATCCATTCGCACGGCGATGGCACCCTCTGGGACGATCCGCGCGCCGAGTCGGTCGTTAGGCAGGGCGTGACGACGATCGTCGTCGGGCAGGACGGGTCGTCGCGCGCGCCCACCGGCGGCGCCACGGCCGACGGTGAGTCCGAGAAGGATCGGCACGCCTTCGCGAGCTTCGACCAGTTCTGGCAGTCGCTCAAGGCGCTGCAGCCGGGTGTGAACGTGGCATCGATGGTCGGACTGGGCACGGTACGCGGCATCGTCATCGGCAACGTCAATCGGCCGGCGACGCCTGACGAAAGGGCGCGCATGACGGAGCTCGTCGAGCAGGCGCTCGCCGCCGGCGCTTGTGGCGCGTCGTCTGGCCTCGAGTACACGCCCGGCGCCTTCGCGACGCGCGAGGAGCTCATTGCGCTCTGCAGACCGCTGTCGGCGCGCCGACTGCCGTACGCGACGCACATGCGCAACGAGGATGACCACTTGCTCGAAGCCATCGACGAATCGATCGCCGTCGCGTCGGGCGCGAACTGCCCGCTCCAGATCTCGCATCTCAAGACGCAGGGGCCCCGCAACTGGGGCAAACTCGACGACGTCTTCGCCCGCATTCATCGCGCCCGCGGTGGATTGGATATTGCCTCGACCAAGAGCGGCGAGACTCGTAAGGCACCCCCGTCAGCGGCAAAGCGCGCCAAAGCTGCGCCGGCGCGTGGCCGGCGCGCCGAGCCCCGGCCGCCGTCGACGGCCGCGGCCGGCGCGGCGCCGCGCATCGACGTCGCGTTCGACCGCTACCCGTACATCGCGTATCAAACAGGGTTGAGCAATCTCTTCCCCGTTTGGAGCCGCGCCGGGACGACCGAAGAGTTTCTGCGGCGCCTCGATGATCCCGCCACCGCCGACCAGATCCGCCGCGAGACCGTCGCGAAGGTCGACCTCATCGGTGGTTGGGACAACGTGCAGATCACCGGCGTCAGCAACTACGCCGACGCCGCCGCCGATGGCAAGCGGCTCGGCAGTTTCGCAAAGACTCAACAGCTCGAGCCATATGCGCTCGCCGTCGCCCTGCTCCAGCGCGGCAAGGCGAATGTCGGGATGGTCGGTTTCGCGATGAGCGAGGAGAATCTCGAACGCATACTCGCGCATCCCCAGGGGATGGTCTGCTCCGACGGCGGCGCCTACGCCCTCGACGGTCCGACGCACAAGGGTCACCCCCACCCGCGCGGGCTCGGCACCTTCCCACGTGTGTTAGGCAGATATGTGCGCGAGCGGAAGGCGCTGACGCTGGCGAGCGCCATCCACAAAATGAGCGGCTTCCCCGCGTCGCGTATCGGTCTCACCGATCGCGGCCGTCTCGCCTCCGGCATGGCCGCCGACGTCGTCGTCTTCGATCCGGCGACGGTCGAGGACAAGGCAACATACGAGGATCCGTTTCACTATCCGGTGGGCATCAAAGCCGTCATCGTGAACGGCGTCGTCGCGCTTCACGACAAGCAGCGGGCGACGGAGAGAACTGGCCAGGCGCTACCTGCCTCAAAATAGAGGTCGTCAGAAACTCTCTCGAACGAGGCCCATCAACTCGTCGATATCGCGTTCGCTCGTCCGCCAGTTGTGCGTGCAGACACGGAGTGAGAATGCTCCGTTGACCTTCGTCGACGAGATCAGAAACCGTCCGGGCTCATTGATACGCGCATTGACCCGCTCGTTGAGCGCATCCAGCGTCGCGGCGTCATCCACGTCGCTGGGATGCGCGCGGAAGCAGAGGATGCCCAGTCGCGCCGGCGCGAGCACCTCGAGCGCCGATTCGCGCCTAACGAGTACCTCGGCGTACTCGGCGAGCTCGATGCCGCGCTCGATCATCGCCCGGATCGGCGCGAGCCCGAACGTGCGTACCGAGAGCCAGATCTTGAGCGCCCGCGCATACCGCGTGAGCTGCTCGCCGTAATCGGCGAAGTTGACCTCCTCGTCACCCGGCGCGACGTCCTTCAAGTACTCGGGGAAAATATGAAACGCGGACTTGAGCGCCCCGGGCTCGCGCGCCAAGAGACACCCACACTCGAACGGCACATACAGCCACTTGTGCGGATCGAGCACCACCGAGTCCGCGCGCTCGATGCCCCGCAGCAATTCGGGCCCGCGCGCAGTGAGCGCGGCGAACGCACCGTACGCCGCGTCGACGTGCAGCCAGAGGGACTCACGACCGCACAAATCAGCAATGGCGGGGAGATCGTCGATGGCGCCCGTGTTCGTGGTTCCGGCTGAGGCGACGACGAGAAAGGGGACCCTGCCCGCCACGCGATCCGCGGCCACGGCGTTACGAACCGCGTCAGCCCTCAGGCGCCACGCGCCATCCACGGGCAAGACACGCACGTTCTCCCGCGAGATGCCGGCCATCCAGGCAGCGCGCACGACCGCCGAGTGTGCCTGGGTGGACGTGTACATCGTCAGTCGGGGCAGCAGCGTTGCGTCGTCAGCGACCCGCGCGTGCCGTGCCGCGACCACCGCCATCAGCGCCGCCGTCGATCCACCGGACGTGAGCAGGCCGCCGGTCCCGTTAGGCATGCCGAGCCACTGACGGAACCAGTCGAGGACCGTGAGCTCCAGCTCGTTGGGCCCGGACGCGATCGGCCAGACGCCCTGCGACTGTACCAACGAGCCGCTTCGCTTCGGGGCGCGAGAGCGTAATGCGTACCGGCTGGTCGCGGAGCGACGCCAGGTGCGTGGTGACCAGCTCGGAGACACGCGCCGCCATCGCGCGCATCGTCTCGAGGTCGACCTCGAGGGGAGAGACCCATGAATCGGACATGGGAAAACGGTAGCGTGCCGACCGTTGCCTGTGAACGACCGATCACGCCCACTGCGGGCCAGACCTCGATATTTGGTCGGCTACTCAAGCCGAGGGACCTTAGCGCTCGCAGCGCGTCCGAGGCCGGAGCATTCGCACTGCGCTGTCCGACAGGATCGCACCATCAATCATGATGATTGGTAGCGGGAAAAATCCCAGCTTCGTCTGTCCTTGCAGGACCAAGACTTCGCGGCGTCTGATCAGCACGGAATCACGCGGAACTCGCGCGCCGCTAAAGCGCACTGTCGAGTCAGTCGGTCCGAGGTCCTGGAGCCGGAACTGGTAATCGGCATGGATGACTTCGAGGCGCACATCGCCGAACGGGACACGGAGTCGGAA
>QHUV01000530.1 GCA_003222065.1 Gemmatimonadota bacterium
TCCGTGCTGCGCGCCTCGAGCGCCACGAGCATCTCCGCCTCGGCATCGACGTCCAGGTGAGGCGCCACGGCGCGAATGGTATCCTGAACGCGGCGGCCTTCGCTCACGCGAAGCACGCTCGCCGGATCGAGCCCGCGCGATATCGCCCAATCGGTGCAGACGCGACGCACGCACTCCGCTGAATCGACGAGCACACCGTCGAGGTCGAAGAGCAAGGCGTCGGCTTGCATCCGATAGCAGCGGTCAGGGATCAACAATGGTCAATTCGGCGGATGGAACTCGGACGCGTCTCCGGGCATAAATTGCATCGCCTCGTTAGACCGTTGTAACGATTCGTTCCAACCGGGGAATTTGCGATCACGAGTGGTCATTCGGCAAAACTATACTGCGACGCGACTTGCCGGTTCATAACACCGCACCGGGCCGTGGCGCTGCGTCTGCGAATGGGAAGGTCGAGCACCATCTGACGTATCGACCCTCATTCGCTTCGAGGACATAACCATGTTTGCAACCCGCAACTCCACGCGCCTGAGCGCACTGCTTCTCTGCGTCGCCATTGCGGCAAGCGCTTGCAGCGACTCGGCCGCGAGTGCCGCACGCCGTCCGCTGACGGTTTCGCTTACGACGCAAGCACAGGGCGCGGTCGCCGACCGTGGCCCGTTGACCGACATCACGATCGTTGCCGGCACGAACTCCCTCGTGATCACGAAGGCGCAGCTTGTTGCCCGCCGGATCGAGCTCGCTCCGGTGAGCGCTACCGGCTGCGCCGGCGTGGCCGAAGCGGGTGACGATAACGCCGAAGCCGAAGACGGGTGCGCCGACGTGGAAATTGGACCGACGCTGCTCGACATCCCGGTCGATGGCGCCACCAAGACCAACATTACAGCCAGCGTTCCGACGGGACGCTACCGGGCGCTGGAGATGCGGATCGAGCCAGTCGGCAGCAGTGGCAACCGCAACACCGTAGCATTTGTCGTCTCGCATCCCGAGTTCAAGAACGCGAGTGTCCGCATCGAGGGAACGTTCAATGGCAAGGCGTTCGTATTCACGAGCGCGGTCGACACGCGCATAGAGTCCGTGTTCGCGACGCCGATGAGCGTCGACGCGGCCAATCCCAACCTTACCGTGGCCATCGATCTGACGAACTGGTTCAGCGACGGCTCGGGTGGCACGCTGGACCCGAGCAACGGCGCCAACGGGGCGCGGATCTCGGCCAATATCGCCAACTCGTTCCGCGCGTTCGAAGACAACGACCGCGACGGTCACGACGATCACCAACGCTGATCGCTCTCACGCCGCGCCGGGCCTCGTTAGCCCGGCGCGGCGGCCGAGCGGCTCAACCCACCCCGCGCCGCACTTGCTCAAGCTCGTCGTTCTCTCACTCACCGAATCCTTTTCCGCCATGTGGTCGAGCGTCGCTGACCAGTGTGGTCTGGCATATACGCCGATTGATGCGCCCGCCGGCTTCGACCGCCTAACGGGCGCCGTCGGCGTTGTCAGCGCCGGGGGAGCCGAAGACGACCTGGAGACGGCGCTGCGCCAGACGGCGAGCGGGGAACGCGGCGCGATCGAGATCGCCGCCGTGGGCGCGCGTGCCGATCACCGGTTGGCCGTAACACTCGTCCGCGCTGGCGCCGCGTCCTACTTCGCGCTGCCGGAGGATGTCGCGCTCCTCAGCTCCTGGCTTCGCGAGCGCGCCGAAGCATTGCGTGCCGAGACGCGACGTTTGGACTTCGTCGCCGCCGAATCCTCGAAGTTCCGCTTCGAGGGTGTGCTTGGCGGCAGCGCGACGCTACGCGCGGCACTCGACCGCGCGGCGCGCATCATCCCGCATGCCTCGGTGACGGTGTTGCTCACCGGGGAGACCGGCACCGGTAAGGAGCTTGTCGCGCGGGCGATCCACTACAATGGACCGCGCCGTGGCGCGCCCTTCGTCGACATCAATTGCGCGGCGATTCCCGAGCACCTTCTCGAGAGTGAGCTATTCGGTCACGAGAAAGGCGCCTTCACGGGCGCGACCGTCACCAAGCCTGGACTCTTCGAGCTCGCAAACGGGGGTACGTTGTTTCTCGACGAGGTCGGACATCTCCCACTGGTGTTGCAGGGCAAGCTGCTGCGGGCGCTCGAGGAGCGAACCATTCGGCGCGTCGGCGGAACGCGGGCGATGGGCATCGACGTCCGTGTGATTGCGGCGACCCACGTCGACCTCGCGGCGGCCGTGGCGCGGCGCGAGTTTCGGGAAGATCTGTTCCATCGCCTCAACGTCGTACCCATCGAGCTCCCCGC
>QHUV01000531.1 GCA_003222065.1 Gemmatimonadota bacterium
TTCCCGGCGTTTCTCGATCCGGATCGACGATCACGGTGGGACGCGCCCTGCGCTTTACTCGCGAGGATGCCGCCGTTTTCAGCTTTCTCATGAGTATGCCGATCATCGCGGCGGCCGCCGTCCTGAAGCTGCCGCAAGCGATTCGTGAACAAGGCTTGTCCGCTCCGATGATTGTCGGTGTGCTCGCATCCGCGGTAAGTGGCTGGCTCGCCATCACCGTGCTGCTCCGACTCGTCACGCGCCACAGCTATGGCGTATTCGCCGTATATCGTGTGCTGCTTGGCGTCGCCGTCCTGATTGCCGTTGCACGCGGCGCGTGACGAGGCTGCGATCGATCGTGAACGCATCGGAAACCTCCGCCGCGGACTCTCTCTACGACGGACAGTCCGCGGAGTCTCTCGCGGTGCTGCTCTCTCTGCCGCGGGTAATCATATTCGACGACCTACCCTCGACGCTCGACGTCGCGCACGACCTCGGCGAGAAGGGCGCGGAAGCCGGCACGCTCATATTGGCCGACGCACAAAGCGCCGGCCGGGGACGAATGGGGCGGGTCTGGCGATCCGATCCTGGCGCCGGCATCTGGCTGACACTGCTCGAGCGACCGGCCGGCGATGAATCGTTAGGGGTTCTGGCGCTTCGCCTCGCCCTTGCCGTTGCCCCTGCGCTCGACGCCTTCAGCGTCGACCCGGTCGCGCTCAAGTGGCCTAACGACTTGTACGTGGCCGGACGCAAGCTCGCCGGCATATTGATCGAGGCGCGTTGGCACGGTCCGCGGCTCGATTGGTTGGCCGTTGGAGCGGGGATCAACATGCGCGTTCCGGACGGACTCGAGGTTGCCGGCCTCGCCGACGGAACCGATCGCGTGTCGGTTCTGCGGGCGATCATTCCCGCGCTGCGAACGGCGGTGGCAACCAGGGGCCTCCTCACACGAGAGGAGTTGAGGCGCTACGCTTTGCGTGACTTCGCTGCTCGCCGTCGATGTACGTCGCCGGCGGAGGGCATCGTCGCCGGAATCGACGCCGCCGGTTCCTTGCTCGTCGACACCGCACAGGGACGTACCGCGTCTCGCGCCGGCTCGCTCATCCTTGCGCCGACTGACACGCACTCGTTAGGAGATAGCGCATGATACTCGTCTTCGACGTCGGAAATACCGAGACGACGATTGGACTCTTCGACGGCGAAACGATGCGTGGGCACTGGCGCATCATCTCCGGAGTGGAGCGAACGGCCGACGAATTCAGTGTTCTGCTCCGCGGGCTACTCGCGTTGGATGGATTTGAGTCGGATGGGATCGACGGTGCGGCCGTCGGATCCGTCGTTCCGCGAGTGACTGAGTCGCTCGTCGCGGCTTGTAAGACGTTGAGCTCAGGCGCCGTGATCGTCGTCGATGCGCGCGCGCCGCTGCCCATCCGCGTCGACGTCGACGAGCCGCTCACCGTAGGGGCGGACCGGCTCATCAATACGCTCGCCGCGACCCGTCTATTTGCGCGGGATGCGATCGTGGTCGACATGGGCACCGCCACGACCTTCGATTGCATCACGGGTGACGGCGCGTTCATCGGCGGCGTGATCGCGCCCGGCGTGCAAACGTCGCTCGAGACGCTGGTGCGTCGAACGTCCAAACTCCCCGCGACGGAGCTCGTCGTTCCGCCGAACGTCATCGGTCGGCGCACGGAAGACTGCATTCGCGCCGGCGTCATGTTTGGCCAAGCAGAGGCCATCGACGGGATCGTGCGTCGAATCAAGAAGAGTTGGCCAGGGCAGCAAACTCCGCTGGTGATCGCAACTGGCGGCTTTGCCGAGACTTTCAGGACTTTGTGCAGCGAGTTCGATCGCGTCGAGCCGCACCTGACTCTGGCGGGCCTGCAGATGGCTTACGCGCACCTTTCGCGGACGGCGCCGAAGGAGCGGGCAGGGCGGTCTGCTAAAGCCCGTTAATACAATCGCTTAGGGCTGAAGCCGCTGGTCGATCGGTCTCTTGACGAAATCACCGGATCGGATTAGACTGCGCGCGTTGTTAGCACTCCAGCGAGACGAGTGCTAAGTTGTGCTCGGCTCGCGTTCCCAAACAATCACGTCACAGCCACGCACCACGGAGGGCAAGACAGTATGGCCACGAAGAGCGCCACGAGTGTGAAGGTCGCACCGCTGGCTGATCGCGTCGTCGTCAAGGCGCTGGAGGAAGCGGAGCAGATGCGCGGCGGGCTCTACATCCCGGATACCGCGAAAGAGAAGCCGCAACAGGGCGAGATCATCGCCGTTGGTCCCGGGCGCTTCGAGAAGGACAAGCGCGTCCCCATGGACGTCAAGGTCGGCGACAAGGTGCTGTACGGAAAATACAGCGGCACCGAGGTCACCATCGATGGTGAGCAATTGCTCATCCTCCGCGAGTCCGACGTCCTCGCCGTCATTAACTGAATCAGGTGACTGGTGGTTGGTGCGCGGTAAACACCCTGGCACCTAACACCTAACACCTAGCCCTTTTTCGACAAACTCTCTGCTAGAAGGAGTCATGCTCCATGGCTGCTAAGGAACTGCATTTCAACGTCGACGCGCGCGCTGCACTGAAGCGCGGTGTCGACCAGCTCGCCGAGGCGGTGAAAGTCACGCTCGGCCCGAAAGGACGAAACGTCGTTATCGATAAGAGATTCGGCGCCCCGACGGTGACCAAGGACGGCGTCACCGTCGCCAAGGAGATCGAGCTCTCCGATCCACTCGAGAACATGGGCGCGCAGATGGTGAAGGAAGTCGCGACCAAGACGAGCGATCTGGCGGGCGATGGCACCACCACGGCGACCGTGCTCGCGCAGGCGATCTTCCGCGAGGGCCTCAAGAACGTCACCGCCGGGGCGAACCCGATGGCGTTGAAGCGC
>QHUV01000532.1 GCA_003222065.1 Gemmatimonadota bacterium
CGCCTGAGCGGCCATGACCCGCGTACTCCAGTGCGTGCCGCCATCGGGCGGCGCTGTGTGCAACGTGGCGTCGATGATCGCGGCCTCCTGCGCCGGCGTGATGCGTTTCGGGCGACCAGAGCGCGGGCGATCGGCGACCAAGCCCGCCGCGCCGTCCGCGTCGTAGCGATCCAACCAGCGACTGACCGTCGGCCGCGCCACGTTCAGCATCGCGCAAATCGCGTCGCCGCCGTGGCCATCGGCCGAGGCCAGAACGATCCGCGCGCGCTCAACGACGCGACGCGGCGTCGTGCGGGCACGGGTCCATTGCTCCAGCAGCGCGCGCTCACCGCGCCGCAGTTCGGTGACACGAATAGGGAGTGGCATGGCGACGAACATATCACTCCACGGATAATTATGCACGTTAATTCTGCTTCACACCACTAGGTGCTAGGTGCTAGGCGCTAGGCGCTGAGAGTCCGTCGCAAGCGACGGGCCGAGGGTATTGAATCACAGACCCGGCACGAGCTCGACACCCGCATTACTCACGCGGTGCGAAACGAGTGGCAATGGTGGATCAGCCTCATCACTGATCACGACGGCCTGCCGCAGCGCTTGACGTCCGGTCTCGACCCCGGTGCGGTCGCGTGCGAAGATCGTTGCGAGCGGCTCGCCCTGCTCTACCCAGTCGCCGGGCCGCGCCGTAATCACGAAGCCGACGCTCGGGTCGACGCGATCGTCCAACTTCATTCGACCGCCGCCGAGCGCGATGATGCCCCGACCGACCGTCCTTGGCTCGACGCGCGCGACGAAGCCACGCCGCGGAGCATTGAACAGCTCGCACTCGTCGGCCTGCGGCAACACGGCCGGGTCGTCGACGACGCCGGGATTGCCACCCTGGGCCTCGATGATTTTCTGAAAATGTTCGGCGGCCTTACCCGTACCGATCGCCTTCTCCATGCGGCGGCGAGCGTCGTCGGCGCTCTCGACGATACCGGCGATTAGTAACATCTCAACGCCGAGGGCGTAGGTCAACTCGAGGAGATCAGGAGGACCTTCGCCTTTGAGCGTGTGAATCGCTTCCTCGACCTCGAGGGCGTTGCCACACGCCCGGCCGAGCGGGCGATCCATCGCCGTCACCAGCGCCACCACCGGACATCCGTGATCCGCGCCCAGTCGTATCATCGACTCGGCCAGCTCGAGATCCCGTTCCAGTTGCGGGAGGAACGAACCGCTGCCGCGCTTGATGTCGACGACAAGACCGGTGAGGTCTTCCGCCAGCTTCTTGCTCATGATCGACGACGCAATCAAGGGAATGGATTCCACGGTCGACGTCGCGTCTCGTAAGGCATAAAGCTTTCGATCGGCGGGAGCGATCTCGGTCGTTTGACCGATGAGCGCGCAGCCGATTGCCGAGAGCTGGCCCTTCGCCTCGGTCAGCGTTAGGCTCGTGCGAAAGCCCGGGATCGATTCGAGCTTATCGAGCGTCCCGCCGGTGTGGCCGAGGCCGCGGCCGGACATCATCGGCACGGCCACGCCGAGCGACGCGATCAACGGGGCGAGTACGAGCGACACCTTGTCGCCAACGCCGCCTGTTGAGTGTTTGTCTACGCGCGGGACCCCGAGGTCGGCGAGCGTCAATCGGTCGCCGCTGCCAAGCATCGCCTCGGTGAGCGCGGCCGTCTCCTCGCGGTCGAGACCACGGATGAAGCAGGCCATAAGAAAGGCGGCCATCTGATAGTCTGGAACGTGCCCCGCCGTGTACGCCAGCGTTAGGGCGCGCCACTCCCCGGGCTCGAGGCGTCCGCCGTCTCGTTTTCGCTCGATTAGCCGCTGCGCGAGCATTGACCGGTCTTCGGGGTAGACCTAGGTTGGCGCCCACGCGGCGACCGCGAAGGTTCGGAGCGAGCGATGGACATCGCCCGTTCGGTTTTCCTCTCACGCATCAGGAGCTTTGGGTATGAGCATGCGCATGAGCATACGCGCGACGATGACGGCCGCAATGCTCCTCGTCGCCCGCGTCGCGGGCGCGCAGAGCGCCGCCGAGCACGTCGCCCTCGGAGACAAGGAGTACGTCGCGCGAAACCTGGTCGCGGCGATGCAGCACTACGAGGCCGCCGTCGGCGCCGATTCGTCGAGCGTCGAAGGGCTGTGGAAGGCATCAAACGCCGCTGTCGATCTTGGCGAGTTCAACGACGCCGAGCGTCAGAGCTACTATGCGCGCGGCGAGCAGCTGGCGCGACTGGCGGTGAAAGCAGATCCCAACTCGGCCAATGCGCACTTCGCCTTGGCGAAGGCATTGGGTCGAGTCGCGCTATCGAAAGGCAAGCGTGACAAGGTCAAGTATGCTGGCGTAGTCCACGACGAAGTTCAGACGGCACTGCGGCTCGACTCGTTGAACGCGGGCGCGCTCCACGTGCTTGGTATGTGGAACGCGGAGATCATGCGCCTGAGCGGCTTCGAGCGTTGGGCGGCGCGCAATCTCCTGGGTGGCGGTGTGTTAGGCCAGGCCAGTTGGGACAATGCGCAGCGATACCTGGAGCGAGCGGTGTCGATCGAGCCAGAGCGCATCACGCACCGGCTGGATCTGGCCGCTGTTTATAAGGATCGCGATGAAAGCGCGAAGGCGCGCGAACAGTATGAAGCGATCGCAAAGCTGCCGCTGTCCGACTACAACGATCCGCGCTACAAGCAACTGGCCGAGGAGCGACTTCGCGATCTCCGCTAACCGACGGCTGGCTCCTGCTCCCGCAGTGCGCGCC
>QHUV01000533.1 GCA_003222065.1 Gemmatimonadota bacterium
CCTTGGGACGCGCCGAGCGTCATGCGGACCGTCATCTCGCGGGCACGGGCAACGCTGCGCGCGAGCATCAGACTGGACACGTTCGCGCAGACGACGAGAATGACCAGGCCCACCGCCGCCATGAGCACCCACAGCGCCTTTCCATACTCGGCGCGTCGCTCCGAGAATCCCCGGGCGCCCGCTTCGACGCGGATGGCTCCACCTTTGAGATTTTGCTCGAAGCGAGACCGGTCGATGCCGCTGATATGCTCACGAATGGCGTTGGCTTCGATGACCGGGATCTCTCGCCGCGCCTGATCGATCGTGACGCCGGGCTTGAGACGTCCCATCATCACGACCCACGACCACGCGCGGTCGTTCAGCAGATTCATACGCGGCTGAATCACGGGGTCCATCATCATCGGCAGCCAGAAGTCCAGCGGCTGGCCGACGATGTCGCCGCGGAAGCCTGGTGTCGTGACGCCGACGATCGTCACGGCGACGTCGTTCACGCGCATGATGCTGCCGATCGCGGAGAACGACCCCGAGAAGCGGCGCTGCCAATAGTCGTACGTGAGGACCGCGACGGGATCCTGCCCCGGCGTCACGTCTTCGGCCGCGGTGAAGGTGCGGCCGGCGTACGCGGGCACGCCGAGCACGGAAAAGAAATTGCCGGTCACGAACCGCGCGCGCGGCTGTTCAGCGGTTGCGGCACTGCCCGCGCCCACCTGCACGTCGATCGGACCGGACCACCCGCTCGCGTACATGTCGGCGAACACCGTGTTGCGTTCTCGCACGTCTCGATAGAGCAGGAACGACACGTAGTCGGTGACCGGGGAGCCGACATTATTGTTATTCACCGCCGCGGGATCGCCCACGATGACGAGTTGCTCGGGATGCGAAACCGGCAGGGGCCGTAGCAGGAGCGCGTCGACGAGCGTGAAAATCGCCGTATTGGCGCCGATGCCGAGTGCGAGCGTGGCGATGACAGTCAGCGCGAAGGCGGGGCGACTCTCGAGCGATCGAATCGCATAGCGCAGATCGCGCACAATGGACTCGAGGCCTGCGGTCCCGCGCATATCGCGGGTCGCTTCTTTCATCTGCTCGACGCCGCCGAACTCGAGGCGCGCGCGGCGCAGCGCCGCCTCGTGCGGCATGCCGTGCCGCTCGTACTTCTCAGCCTCGCGCTCGATGTGGAAGCGGAGCTCCGCGTCGAGCTCTTGCTCGACGGAGTCGCGCGAGAAGAGCGCGCGCAGCCGATAGCGAACGTCGCTCAGGAGTCCAGCGAGCACGATGATCTCCGATTATATGATCGTTAGGAGAGGCGCAGCACAAGCGCCACCACCGTCGTGAGGCGCCAGTCTCGTTCCGCTTGCGCTTCTACAGGTCGGCGGAAATCTGTAACCCTTCTTGTAGAAGCACAAGGGGTCAGACTTGTGGAACGAGTTGAAGGCGCTCGGCGACGCCGCCGTCATTTCGGCGTCTGGATCTCGGGAAAGGCGTTCGACGTACAGACTGGCTCCTGACCATCGGCTTTGAGGTACCTGTCGAAAAAGGTGTGGACGCAAAATGCCGTCGCGCCAAGCTGCTGCCGGCCGTCAATCGACAGTTTTCCAAACACGCGCAGCACGCCGCGAAAGACTCGGCTCTTCAGCAATGCTCCGTCGTCACTGAAGGTGAAGTGATTCGCACCGCGAATCTCGACGCGGTACCGAGCGTTCGCGGGTAGATGATCGTAAATCGATTGAATGTCGGCCTTGATCCGATCCACTTCCGGGCCGACGTCGTGGCTATGATCGCTGAGAAGAAACAGAAACGGCCGATTGACTCCCGATTGAATGACGTTTCCGAGCGGCGCGCCGTCGATGTCGAGACCGGACTTGCAGCGCGGATCGTCATGGCAAAACTGAGCCACGACAGCGCCTCCGAACGAGTGGCCGTACGCACCGACATGATCCAGATCGAGGTGTCGCGTGAGCCTTCCCGTCGGATCCGCCTGGTTCAGTTGCTGGAGCCGATCAAGCGCGAATGACATGTCTTTCGTCCACGCATCGAGAAGGCGTGTGATCATCTTCGCCGAATCAGTCGAACCAATCGCCAGCTCGGGATTGTTCGCCGGCGTGCGGCCAATCACTCTGCCGTCTGGGAACACGATGCGTCCGGTTCGGTATGGCGCGTCGAATCCGA
>QHUV01000534.1 GCA_003222065.1 Gemmatimonadota bacterium
AACGAGCACGACGTGATTGTCCTCTAAGGCTTTCTTGAACTCGGGGCTCGTCACGACGTCGTAGTCGCGTTGGCGCCACGCCGATCCGTAGGGCTCGTGATTGACCGTCACCGCCTGCAGCTCGGCGTCGTCGTATCCCAGATGGACGATGATCTCGTTGAGTCCAGGCTTGAGGTTGGCAATCGCGTTCAGATAGAACTCCTTCCAGTGATCGCGCGGCACGTCCGGGCTCGCGACGATCACGTTGTCCAAGACGACGTCGTTCGGCGAGAGTGGTACGGTGGTGACGCCGGGCGGATTGCCGCGGATGGCGAGGAATGGCAGACGATAGTGGTGCGCCACCTTGATGTACGTCGCAATCAGGTCATTCGAGGTGAAGAGCGCCCCCATATGGCTATCCAGGTGCGTCGGATGAATACCGAGTGCGAGGGCACGCTCTACTTGGGCGCGAACCTCGCGTTCCGCTTCCACTGACTTTGCTTTCGCCGTGACCGGCGCCGTCTCGCTGGGGAACGTGCCGGCTGAATCGAGCAAACTCTGAACCTTGTCCTTGGACTCAACGCTGCCCCAGCGATACGTCTGCCATTCGCTCGTCAGGGTGAGGTGCAGGCCGAGATCGGCGTTGGGATGGGTCCTGGCATAGGCGGCGACCTCGCCGACCCAAGGCGTCGGTATCATGATGCTCGCCGATGAGATGGCGCCTTTGTCGAGCGCGTCGAAGCTCGCCACATTCACGGAGTGAGCGACGCCAAGATCGTCGGCGTGGAGAATCAAGAGCTTCGTCTCGGCGGGATAACCAAGTCGCTCGGCGACGCTCCTGCTCTGCGCGGCTAGCGACGATGCAAAGAGCAGCATGAGAGCTGCGGACCAATTGAGCGCTTGCATCAGTATCCTCCGCGAGTGAATGCCCGGTACACCGCTTGCACCTCTATTCTCGTTACCTGCCCCGCCCCGAGGAAGCCCATGGCCATCATCGGTCTGCATGCGCTCATCTACTCGAAGAAGGACGAAGCGACGCGCGCATTCTTTCGCGACGTGCTAGGCTTTCCTTCCGTCGATGCGGGGCGCGGATGGCTCATCTTCGCCGCGCCGCCCGCCGAGCTGGCGATTCATCCAGCGGAGGACCGCGAGTACCATGAGCTATACTTGATGTGCGACGACATCGACGCTACCATCGCGGAGCTCAAACGCAAAGGCGTCACGACGCGCGGCATTCAAGAAGAGGCCTGGGGGCGCGTGACGCAGATTCGCCTGCCGAGCGGCGACGAGCTTGGCCTGTATGAGCCGAAGCATCCCACCGCCATCGGGATGAAGCGTTAGCAACTTATCGATAACACCAAAGCCCGCGCGGCGGCATGGGTGTCGCGCTCCTGGCGCCTATCGACAACACGCGGTACTTCTTTCCGTGGCGACCGATCGCAGTGTCGCCGCTCGGGCTGCGTCCGTTCTTCACGCTGCGGGGGATCGCGATTCTCGCGAATGAAGCATTGTGGGTCGGCGTACCGTCACTCTCCATAGCATGCATCGGCGCGTGGGTGCGCCGGCCGACAACTAAGTAGGTAGCCAAAAGTTCTACTATAAATCGAAATGAATCGAGGCGTTGCACCAGTCGATGACCGGCCGTGTTCGAATTCCGGGCCTTGGAGCATTCGCGGTACTGTGGAACGGGAGTGGCCACTGAGACCACCCTTGGCTCGGCGCCGGGCTTAGCCCCGACATTCCGACGAGATAGATGTAGCAAGACTTTTGGCTACCTACTTAGGATATCGTCACGAGAGGTATCGTCATGATCACCAATCGTTCCGCGCCAACCGCGAGCATCGTCCCGGTTCTCGTCTACGAAGATGTCGAGCCCCTGCTCGACTTCCTCGTCGACGCGTTCGGATTCACCGAGCACCTGCGCGCGTGCGGCTCCGACGGCAAGCTCAATCACGCGCAGCTGCTGTTTGGCAATGAGTCAATTATCATCGGCCGACAGGGCGGGCCCTTCCGCGCACCGCGCGCGGAGGAAGTAAGTCAGTACGTTCACGTGACGGTTGCGGACGCCGACGCGCACTGCGAGCATGCGACCACGCGCGGCGCGCGCATTCTGCAACCACCGCACGACATGCCATTCGGCGAGCGACAATACACCGCGCAAGATCCCGGCGGGCATCGGTGGACCTTCTCACAGCACATTGCCGACGTCGCGCCAGCGGCTTGGGGCGCGATCGAGGCGCCACATCACGCACCAATCACCTAACGACATGCCCCGACGCCCTCTCGCCCTCCTTCTGCGCACCTGGCTCGTCATCGCCGTCATTGACGGGCTGTTCGCGAGCTGCTTGAGCGTGTTCGCGTACGGATCGACCGTATCGCGACTCTGGCAAGGCGTCGCGTCGAGCGTCCTTGGCGCGGCGGCGTTCACCGGCGGCACGCGGGCGGTGCTCGTCGGCCTACTGCTACACTTCGGCGTCGCTCTCGCCTGGTCCGCCGTGTTCCTGGCCCTCGTCATCGTGTGGCCGGGATTGCGGCGTAAGATCGCTACGCCTGGAGGCGTCATCCGCGTTGCGGCGGTGTATGGACCCGCCGTCTGGATGGTGATGTCGCTCGTAGTCATACCAATGGTCACGGGGCGGGGACCGACAATCACCGTGCGCTGGTGGATACAGCTCGTGGCGCACATCCCGTTCGTGGCGCTGCCGATCGTCACGATGATCGC
>QHUV01000535.1 GCA_003222065.1 Gemmatimonadota bacterium
CCATGTGAATCAACCTTCCCCCGCCCGTGGGCACTTCGTGTCGTGGAATGGCGGTTGTCTCTTCATTGGTC
This sequence comes from Gemmatimonadota bacterium, assembly GCA_003222065.1. Taxonomy (GTDB): domain Bacteria; phylum Gemmatimonadota; class Gemmatimonadetes; order Gemmatimonadales; family Gemmatimonadaceae; genus AG2. Next base: position 72 of record QHUV01000535.1, read on the forward strand.
GCGCCGGTGGGCTGATCCCCGTACACGCCCACTACGCCATTCAGGTCGCGTTCGGCTCGGAGCGAGGCATCCGGTTTCGGGCCAGTGAACGGGAGGAATGGAGCGAATACGGTGGCGTCATCATCCCGTCGCGACAGCCGCACGCGATGGATGCGACGGTGGTACCCCAGAACGTCGTGATTTTCGTCGAGCCGGAGACACACGAGGGGCGCGCACTCACCGAGTTGTATTCACTCAGTGGCATCATGTCAATGCCTAACGATGCAGTGACGAAGGCGGCGGCACTCCTGTTTTCCGTGTACCGAGACCAGCGCACAGCCCCCGCTCTCATCGACGCCGCGCGCCAGGTGATCCGCGAACTGACCCATGGCGTCGATCCATCCGTCGTCTCCGACGAACGGATACTTCGCGCGACGGCGTACATCCAGCGACACCTGAGCGAGCCGCTCACCCTTGAGCAGGTCGCGCGCGAGGTCTTTCTCTCGCCGAGCAGATTCCGGCATCTCTTCGTGGAGCAGACCGGCCTGGCGTTACGGCCGTACATTCTCTGGCGCCGCTTCCTTCGCGTCTGGGAGCTTCTCATGGCGGGTGAGTCACTGTCGTCCGCTGCGCATACCGCCGGCTTTGCGGACGCGGCTCACCTCACGCGCACATCTCGGCGGATGTTCGGCTTCCCACCATCCGCAATGCTCATGGCCGGGCCGCTACCCGGCCAGCAGCCCCGCGAGAGCCCTAACGCGAAAAGTCAGCCCCTACGTTCAACAGGATGACCGATCCGTTCAAGAAGGTCCATCTCGCGAACCGTAACCTAGAGCCACGTCAAACGACGTGGCTCTTTCGTTCACCCGAGGACTTCACTATGGCACTCGCTCTCCGTCACCGAGATGACACCATCGCTGAAATGCCTGCTCTCCCGCAGCTCTCCACACCACGCGAAACCGATCCGGCTGTGATGGCTCGGCTCCAAGGAAAGAGCGTCGCCGACATGGCGCGTCGGTTCGAGCAGGGACACCGCGCCTACGTCGCGTGCTGGAATGGCGAGCCGGTGTCGTGGGGCTGGGTCGCGACGCGAGAAGCCGAGATCGGCGAGCTGCGACTTCGCTTCGCCATTCCCGCCGGCGAGCGCTATCTGTGGAACTTTGTGACGCTGCCGTCGCATCGCGGCCTCGGCATCTATCCACGGCTGCTCGACGCCATCGTCGACGCGGAATCGAATGAAGGTGAGCGTTTCTGGATCGCGTACGCCCCCGAGAATCGCGCGTCCGGCTCGGGCATTCGGAAAGGCGGCTTCGTTACCGTGGCCGAGCTGTCCTTCGACATGACAGGTAAGCCGGCGCTCCGCGCCGTGGCGCCCGACGAAGTTGCCGCGGCCCGGATGTTCGGTGTTCCAATGTCGGATGATCTCTCCGCTTGCTGGCGCTGCGTCCGAGCGGCCGCGCCGGCAGAAACAACACAGACCAGTTGTGCGACCACCACGTCCTGCTGCTGCGACTATCAACGTCCGGAGGTAACATGCGCCGCCTAACGCTCAGGACCATTACAACGCGGTGCTGGCGACTTCGCTCGCTCGTGCTTGCTGGAACACTCGTGGTGATGTCTGCCGCGTGGCTCACGGTCCGAAGACCAGAATCCGCAGCTCTAGCCCAGATGATCCGCACCGGGAAGCTGGTGGCGCAAGTGAACAACGTGCCGTCGCACAATCGCCATTATCGGGCGAGTCTCCGGCCGGAGCTCACCGCGGCCGGCCAAATCGCTGACTGGCGCGTGCTCATTGAGACTCCGGATAGCAGGGCGGCGGCACGTCCCACGATCGTTATGCAAAGCTGGATGCCAGATGCGCCGAGCGTGGTGGGCGATCAACCGAAGGCCTTCTATCTCGGAGATGGTGTGTTCCGCGTGGACGGGCTTCGCTTTGATCGAGCCGGGTGGTGGAATGTTAGCGTCACGATTTCGAACGTCGGCGTCACGGACAGCCTCGCCTTCAACCTGATTGTCCCATG
>QHUV01000536.1 GCA_003222065.1 Gemmatimonadota bacterium
GTCGCTGTGTGTTTTGGCGCTGTATCTGATCACCCTCGCGCCCTCGACGGCGATGTGGGACACGAGCGAGTACATCGCCGCGGCGTACACCCTCGGGCTTCCCCACCCCCCCGGCAATCCGCTGTTCGTGCTCATCGGGCGAGTGTTCACGATCATTCCGTTATTCGGGCCTAACGTGGCGACGCGTATCAACGTGCTCGCCGCGCTTTGCAGCGCCGTGTCGGCCGGTATGTGGTTCCTCATCACCGAGCGCGTCCTCGTCGGTTGGTTTCCGGAGCGATGGCAGCGCATCACCGGCGGCACCCTGGCGGCAGTCATCGGTGCGACCGCGTTCACGGTGTGGAACCAGTCGGTGGTGAATGAGAAGGTCTATACAGTCTCGCTCGTCGGCATCGCCATCATTTCATGGTTAATGATTCGGTGGTCCGACGAGCCCGATGGACGCAAGGCTGACCGCATTCTCGTGCTCGTCGCCTATATCCTCGGCTTGGGTTACGCGAACCACATGGGCGGCATGCTCGCCGCGCCGGCGGCCGCGGTCGCGGTACTGGTACGCCGGCCGCGCACGCTGATCCGGTGGCGCCTGATATTGGCATGCATTGGCGCGCTGTTCTTCGGCATCACGCCTTTCGCCATCCAGCCGATTCGCGCCGCGTGGAATCCGCCACTGAACGAAGGGGAACCAACAGCCTGTCGCAACGGGCTGCATTTCTCCTGTACGTTCTCCAAGGGCACGTACGACGCGTTCATGTACAACTTCAATCGCGGCCAGTACGGCAAGCCCGACCTGAGCGATCGACAAGCGCCTTTCACGGCGCAGATCGACATGTGGTGGTTCTACTTCAAGTGGCAATGGTTCCGCGATCCACATCTGAAGAGCCAGACGAGCCAGACGCTGCAGGGCATCTTCGGCGGACTGTTTCTCGTCCTCGGGCTGTGTGGAGGATGGGTCCACTTCCAGCGTGACCGGCGCAGCTTCTGGTACTTCGCGACCTACATGGTGACGGTCACACTGGTCCTTATCTATTACTTGAACTTCAAATACGGGGCGTCTCAGTCGCCGGAGCTCGGCGATAGCGTTGCCCGTGAGGTCCGCGACCGCGATTATTTCTTCCTCTGGAGCTTCTCGGCGTGGGGCGTGTGGGCCGCGTTAGGCTTGATGTACATCTGGGAGAATCTCGCCGCGCTCTTCGGCACGGTCGAGACGCGGTACGCGCGGGAATCGGTGGTCCTGCCAAGCCATGATAGTTTGCTCAAGACGACGCCGATTCTGCTCGTCGCCGGCATTCCGCTCATCATGAACCTCCATACGGCGCCGCGACGGGGGCAGACGTACACTCGGGATTTCGCCCACGACCTGCTCGATTCCGTCGAACCGTATGGCGTGCTCGTCACCGTCGGCGACAATGACACCTTCCCGCTCTGGTATGCGCAAGAAGTCGAGGGCATAAGAAAGGATGTCGTCGTCGCCAATACATCACTGCTCAATACAGATTGGTACACGCGGCAACTGATTCGCCGGCCGATCTACACGTACGATGCCGCCAAGGGCCCGGCCGTCTATCGCAATACGCAGTGGGCGAAGCCGACGACGCCGCCGCTCAAGATGACGCTCGATGAGGCGGACTCCGTCCCGCCCTACTGGCAGATCGACAAGCCGATGGTTTTCAAGGCGGCATGTCATCCAGAGCCTAACGCGACGTGCGACATCAACGCCGTCATCCCGCCGCATCTGCTCCAGCGCGCCGACCTGTTCGTCCTGCGCATGATTCAGGATTCGTATAACTCTCGGCCGATCTATTTCAGTCGGACGTCCGGCGGCTATCCGCGTGAGCTCGGCCTCGGCGATCATGTGCTCACGCAGGCGCTCGCGTCCAAGGTCTTCATCCCGCCCAAAGCGTCCGGCAAGGACACGATGAATGTCGCCGGGGATGGGTGGATGGACGTCAAGCGTACGGCGGAGCTCTGGAACAACGATTTTGTCGGGCCCAAGTCCGTGATTCGCTCCAACGACTGGATCGATCAGCCGTCGGTTGGCATTCCGTATCTGTACGTCGCCACAGGACTCGAGCTCTCGGAAGCACTGCGGGCACGCGGCGACAACGCGATGGCAA
>QHUV01000537.1 GCA_003222065.1 Gemmatimonadota bacterium
TCGCGGAAGCGTGAGTATGAACGTGGCGCCCGAGCCTGGACTGCTCCGAAGCGTTGAGTCGCCGCTCATGCCGCGCGCGAGATCGCGACTGATCGCGAGCCCGATTCCGAGCCCCTCGTGCGTTTGTGTAAGCGACCGGTCGAGCTGCACGAACGCCTCGAAGACTTGAGCCTGCCGGCCTTCCGAGATGCCGGGCCCGGTATCGCGGATACACACCGCGACCTTCGCCTCGCCGACGGCCCACGACGATAGCGTGATTCGGGCGGAAATCAGCGCGCGTTGAATTGCGCGATCATGTGCGGCACTTCGGTAGCGCGCACGGCTCTGCCGGATTCCGCTCTCGGCGAGCGCTGCCAGTTGACGCGTGCCCCGCGTCAGTCCCTCGGCGGCGCTCGCGATCGCGGTGCGAGTCAAAGTCGCGTACGCGACGCCAAGCACGACGAGCAAGCAGACGGCGATCACGCTGCCGGTGAGCAGCGACAGCTCACGCGCAAGAGACATCCGGGGCGCGTGCCCAGCGCCTGTCATCGCGCTGTCGGATGGCTCACGTTAGGTGTCTCCATCAATCTGTTGTCGCTATCGCGAGCAAACGTGGTCCTTCGAGCGTCGCTCCGCAAGCGGTCGAGGATGCAACCGCCTGTGCCCGGGGCGCTTGTTTTCCGGCCGTGCTACTATCTATGGCGACGTGCCAAGCAGATGGCCAGGTTGCCTCAGCAGCCGGCAATGCCGGCGGAGTGAGCCGTGATTAGAGAGTTCAAAGCGTTCCTTATCAAGCAAAACATGCTCGCCCTCGCCATTGCCGTCGTCATTGGCGCGGCGACAAATGACGTCGTGCAAGGGCTCGTCAACGACTTCATCATGCCCGTAATTAACGCGATTTCGCCCACCAAGGCGTGGCAAGATCTCCGCTTTCCCCAGACCGGCGCCGTGCAGTTCACATATGGTCACTTTCTCAGCGTACTCCTGAAGTTCGCCATCGTTGGCTTCATCTGTTGGCGCCTAACGCTGCTCTTCATCAAGCCGCCAAAGAGCGACGAAAAGCCGGCGACGCGCGAGTGTCCGTTCTGTCGCCAGAACATCGACGCGCGCGCCACGCGATGCGCGTACTGCACGAGTGCCCTCGCGGCTACGTGATGGAGTACACGACACTCGGCCGCTCTACGCTCGACGCGTCACTCTTCGAGCGCCGGTTCGTACTCCGGCGGGATCGACCCGCCGCTCGGCTCATGGCGTCCCAGCAGACGGACGCACGTATTCCAGCGCAAAATCGCCTCGTCGTTGCCCGCTGGCCGGAGCGCTTCGGCGCGCTCGTACCAGGTCATCGCTTCGTGGAACCATTCGGCGGCCACTTCGGCGGCGCCTAACGCGGCGCGATGGAGCTGCGCCTTCGCACGCCGCTCGCAGATGATCCCCGCGTAGTACGCGCGCTTGTAATCATCCTTGAGGCGCGGCAGCACCTCGCGAGCACGGTGCACCCCGTCCGACTGCTCCTCGCCGAATTGATCCGTAATCGAGAGCAGGAGCGTTACCAGCGCGCTCTGGCTCTCCGGCTCGACGCGAAGAATGTCCAGACAGATGCTTTCCGCCGCCGACGAATCGTTGAGGAGGCGATACCGTTCCGCCTTCTGTAGCGCCGCGGGAATGCCGTCTCGCGTGATGGGCTTCAGTTCCATCGTCCACCTCCACTAGCGCGCCGCGCCCAAGCGTCGCGGCGATCTACCTCTTCTTTCGCCGTGAATAAAGCTTCACGAGCTTGCCGATCGGATCGAAAAACTCGTCGACCACCCGCTCTTTGAGGGGAATGATCGCGTTGTCGGTAATCGTGATCTGTTCCGGACAGACATTCGTGCAGCACTTCGTGATGTTGCAATAGCCGATGCCATCGGCCTTTCTCAGCTCCGGAACGCGGTCCGCCGTGTCGAGTGGATGCATCTCGAGCGCCGCGATGTGGACGAGGAAGCGGGGCCCGATAAACTCGTCATGCTTGTGATGATCGCGCAGGACGTGGCAGACGTCTTGACACAGGAAGCACTCGATGCACTTGCGGAACTCCTGCACCCGGTCGACGTCGCGCTGATACATCCGCCACGTCCCGTCTGGCGCGTCCGGCGCGCGCGGCGCGAACGGCGCGATCTTTTGCTTGACGCGAAAATTCCACGACACGTCCGTTACGAGGTCGCGAACGTGCGGAAACGCACGCATCGGCTCCACGGTGATCGGCTCGTCAGCGGACAACTCGTCGAGGCGCGTCATACACATCAGCTTTGGCGAGCCATTGATCTCGGCTGAGCACGAGCCGCACTTCCCCGCTTTGCAATTCCAGCGCACCGCGAGATCATTCGCCTGCTTCGCCTGAATTGCATGGACGGCGTCGAGCACGACCATCCCCTCGACGACGTCCGTGGTGAAGTCGACGAATTGTCCGTTGCCGTTGTCCCCGCGCCAGATCTTGAACGTACGGCTGCTGTGCGCGGCAGCGGCGTCTTGCGCCGACTGCGCAGCGGTGTAGGCATCGACAGCGCGCGACGATGGCGTTACCGGCGCCGTTCCCGCGGCCGCTACTCCACTTTCCGTCATTTCATTTCCTCGATTACGGCCTTGAGCTCCCGCGGCATCGGCGCAATTGACTCGCGCGAGATGCGCATGTGTCCCGCGCCATCTTGCTGTGCGACGAGGTTGAACGTTCCCGCCGCGGGATCTTTGTCCGGAAAATCGTCTCTGAAGTGTCCGCCGCGACTCTCTTTCCGCTCGAGCGCCGAACGCGCTGTCGCTTCGGCGACGATGAGCAGATTCTCCAAGTCGAGCGCGGTGTGCCAGCCCGGGTTGTACTCACGGTTGCCACGCACGCTCACGCGCGCCGCGCGTCGTGTCAGGGACTCGATGCAGGCCAACGCCTGCTGCATCTCATGCTCCGTGCGCACGATGCCCACGAGATCCTGCATGTTTTCCTGTAGCGTCTCCTGGACCTGATAGGGCCCGTCGGCCGAGGCCGCGCGCTCGAAGGGCGCGAGCGCTGCTTTGGCGGCCGCCTCTATCTCGCGCTCGCCCGCGACCGTGCTCCCGTGCTCGCGCGCGAACTTTGCGGCGTATTCGCCTGCCCTCTTGCCGAACACGTGCTCGGCAGCTTCTTCTTGATGTGCTCCACGGCGTTAGGCAGTTTCTCCTTTATCCAGGAGATGTCGAGGAACACGCCGCCGTGCGGCGACCCTCGACCTTCTTTCACCTCGCGCACGATCATGCGGGCGACATGATCGCGCGTCAGCAACTCCGGTGGACGGCGCGCGTTCTTGTCCCCTTGCGTGTACCGCCATCCCTCTTCCGGATTGTCCGCCGTCTGTGAGCGGTAATTCTCCGGAATGTTCTCGAACATGAAACGCTTGCCTTCGCCGTTTCGCAGCACGCCGCCTTCGCCGCGCACACCTTCCGTCACGAGAATGCCACGTACGCTTGGCGGCCAGATCATCCCCGTTGGATGGAACTGAATGAACTCCATGTCCTGTAGCGCCGCGCCGGCCCGATACGCGAGGGCGTGGCCGTCGCCAGTATACTCCCAGCTGTTCGACGTGATCTTGAAGGCGCGTCCAACGCCGCCCGTCGCCAAGACGACCGCGCGCGCGCGGAAGACCCGAAATCGGCCGCGTTCTCGATCGTAACCGAACGCCCCCGACACACGATCGCCGTCCTTCAGGAGCGTGACCACCGTACACTCCATGTGCACATCGATCCCGCGATGAATGCCGTGGTCCTGGAGTGTGCGGATCATCTCAAGACCGGTGCGATCGCCAACGTGCGCCAGCCTGGGATACCGATGGCCGCCGAAGTTCCGCTGCAGAATTCGTCCATCCGGTGTGCGATCGAACAGCGCGCCCCACGCCTCGAGCTCGCGAATCCGATCGGGCGCCTCTTTCGCGTGCAGCTCCGCCATGCGCCAGTTGTTGATGTACTGGCCCCCGCGCATGGTGTCGGCGAAGTGCACGCGCCAATTGTCTCGATCGTCGACGTTGCCGAGCGCCGCGGCGGCGCCCCCCTCCGCCATAACGGTGTGCGCCTTTCCCAGCAACGACTTGCACACGAGGCCGACGCGCGCGCCGTTCGCCGCTGCCTCAATCGACGCCCGCAAGCCCGCCCCGCCCGCGCCGATCACCAGCACATCATGATCTATGGTTTCGTAGTCACTCATCAGATCCTTAGCCACTCCCTACTCATACCCTCAAACGATCCTCCAATCGTGCCACATACCCATCGCGCACATTCTCACGTACAGGTCGGCGAATGCCACACCGATGAGACTGGTCCACGCCCATCGCATGTGCCAACGGTTCAGACAGCTCGCGCAATCGTACGCGACCTGTTCCACGCGATGCTTCGATAGCTCGTCGTGGAAGCCGCCGACGATATGCCGAAACGAGTGACAGCCGAGCGTATAAAAACTCAGAAACACCACGTTCGCGGCAAGCACGAGAGTTCCCACGCCGATCCCGAACTGCTTCCCACCGCTCGGCGTCGCGAACCAGAGCGCTTTCCACACGTCTGACGCGAGAATCACGAGAAAGAGCAGCGCGATGTACATGAAGTAGCGAT
>QHUV01000538.1 GCA_003222065.1 Gemmatimonadota bacterium
TTGGCCGCCAGCGCATCGAGCGTCGACACCGCGGCAGCATTCGCGGTGACGTAGCCCCCGATCCACTTCAGAACGAGATCATTCTCGCGAACGCGGGCGAGCCAGAGCGGCAGAACGTCTTCACCGCCGATCCTGACGTCTGGATAGATCCCGCCGCCGCCGTACACTGTGCGGCCCTGGTCGGTCTTGCAGCTCGGCCGTCCGACTGTGTCCCGTTCGGCGCCGGCGAGGCGGTAATATTCGTGTCTGCTAATCGAATGGTATTGACGCTGGATGACGCGTCCGCACGGCGTGCGGACGTGGCCGATGACGAGCTCGATGATCGATCCGTCGGACATCGGAAAGCCCGCCATGAGGAGCGACTTGCCGAACGTTGGCCGGCCTACGACGAGGGCGCGGTCGTGGTCCTGCAGCGCACCGGCAACGAGCTCGGATGCGCTCGCCGTCCCATCGTTGACCATCAACACGATCGGATAGCGTTTCTCGGAGCGCCAGAACGAGCGGGACACGCGCGACGTGTCCGTGACGTCGGACTTCCGCCCTTCCGCCGTGTACACGATCGCGCCCTTCGGAAGAAATTCGCCGGCGATGCGCGCGGCTTGATCGACGCGTCCCCCGCCGTTGTCGCGCAGATCGATGAGCACGCGCCGCATCCCCTGGCCCTCCAGGCGGCCGAGCGCATCGTGGAGATCGTCGGCGACTTTGTCATTGACGAAGGTCGTGATACGCACGTATCCGGTCTGCGCGTCGAGCATGAAGGACGCCGGCACGGCCGTCGTCTCGTCCACACGCTCGCGCTTCACCACGCGATCGAGCCGCGTCAACGAGCCGTCGATGCGCCGGCGCTCGAAGCCTAACGTGACCGTCGAATTCTTGTTTCCGGAAAGCCCGATGTCTAGCTCGACGGACGATTCGGCATCCACGGGCCGGCCATCAATCGCGACGAGCTCGTCGCCGACGAGAATGTCTTGCTCGGCGGCCTTCGATCCCGGATCGACGCTGACGACGACCGGTGCACCTTCCACGAACCGGAAGATGATGGGCACCGGATACAGCTTGCCGTCTCGGTACGCCGCCGACTTGGCGGGATTCAATCGAATCGCTGGAATGACGAAGGAATGCGGATCGGCGGCATGAATCATCCCTTCGATCGCGGCCATGAAGAGATCATGCATGTCGAGCGAATCGGGGTGGTTCACGCGAATTTGATTCAGGACCTGGCTGAACATCTGCAGGTCCTCGGCGGTGGTGCGCGGCCGCAGTGGACGCGATGCCGCATCCTGGGCCGTAGCGGCCGTTGACAGCGCCGCGGCGAGGAAAAGCGGCATCGCCGCGCGGAACACCGATCGTCGTATATCGTTAGGCATCTGCGTCACCGATCGTCTTTGATGGCCAGCTCACGAACGCGCTCCTCGGCTTCCTTCCGCCGCGCGTCCGATTGGCTCGCACGCGCCAGAAAGCTCCGATACTGGGCAAGGGCCTCGCTGCCCTTCGCCTGCCCGTCGAGGACGAGACCGAGAACATGATACGGCGCCGCGAAAGCCCCATCGACCTCGATGGCCTTTCGCAGCTGCGCCTCCGCCTCCGGATATTTCCCGGACGTGGCGAGCGCGTAACCATAGATGTAGCGCAACACCGGATCGTCGGTGCGAATCTGCACGGCGAGATCCATTTCGCCGAGCGCCGTCGTCGTATCCTTGCCGTCCAGGGCGAGGTAAGCCAGCTGCACGTGCGCCGGGAAATACGACAAATCCTTGAAAGAACAGTCGGCCGCGATCCGCTCGGAGCTCGGCCTTGAATTTTGCATCCTTGATTGCCTCGGCGTACAGCCGCAGCGCGTCGGGGAATCGACCGTCGCCGTACGCACGCCAGGCTTTGAACGACGGCGATGCGTCCATCAGCCAACGGTTGATCGCGAATTGGACCTCCCCCGGTCCGAGGTTGTTTCGCCGCGCATAATCATCGCCGACCTGCAGCAGGTAGGCACGGAATAGCCGCGCGTCGAGCCCTCGATACATAAAGGGGTTGATCGTCAGCGAGAAGTAGTACAACGAGTCGATGCGCTTGATTTCGTCGGACCGCAAGGTGCCACGATCGTCCTCCATGTACTGCTGGAAGCGAATCCTGTCCGTCAGCAGCAAGGCGCAGCGGCGCGCATAGTACGCGTCGGCAAATGTCGGATTGATGCGCATCGCCCAATAGAACGCGTCCCCCGCCTCTTCAGGATCGCGCTCGATCTTCGAGAGCCCGTGCGCGTAATAGGCCCGCGCGTCATTCGTATCGGCTCCGGCAATCAGCGCTGGCCGGCGCGGCTCTTTCCTGAGCTTTTGCGCGCCCGCGAAATGCGCCCCGGCCAGGAACGCGATCACGAACGCCGATACGAGCGAGGAGCGTTGCATGAGCTACCTCCTGGGGAACCGTTAGGTTTCCGGCGGCCAATTCGCGAGCGACCGCCGGCCCAGTACCGGCGGTCGCCCGTGGTTAGACCTCTGTCTCACTGATCGTTCTTGGCGGCAAGCTCCCGCACGCGTTCTTCGGCCTCCTTGCGGCGCATGTCCTGCTGGCTCGCGCGCGCAAGGAAGCCTTGATACTGCGACAGGGCATCACTTCCCTTCCCCTGACCGTCGAGCACCTGACCGAGGACGTGATACGGCGCCGCGAAAGCGGGGTCCAGCTCGATCGCTTTTCGTAGCTGCACTTCAGCATCTTTGTATTTTCCCGACACGGCCAGCGTGTAGCCGTAGATGTAACGAAGTGTCGGATCGTCGGCGCGAATCTGCACGGCGAGATCCATCTCACTGAGCGCCGTCGTCGTGTCCTTGGCCTCGAGCGCGATGTAGCCGAGCTGCACGTGCGCGGGGAAGTATGACAGATCCTCCTGGAGAGCGCGGCCAAACGCCTCCTTCGCCGCGGCTTTGTCGCCGAGCCGCTGTTGCACGAGCCCGATGCTGTGCTCGACCAGCGCCTTGGATTCGTAGACGTACACGAGATCCTTCTTGTCCGTCTTGCGCAGCTCGTCGACGGCTTGTGTGAGCTCGCTCAGCGCACTGTCCGACTGGTCAAGCTGGAAAAAGAGTCGGCCGCGATCGGTGCGGAAGCCAGCCTTGTATCGCGCGTCCTTGATCGCATCCGCGTAGAGCTTGAGGGCCTCGCCGAACCGCCCCTCGCCGTAGGCCTGCCAGGCCCTCATCCCCGCCGATGCATGTGAGACCTCTCTTTCGATTATGTACTGCACCTCATTGGCCGAGATGTCTCGATCTCGACGTGCATACTCTTCGGCGATGTTGCTGATGAAGCTGTGGAAAAGCCGGACGTCGAGCTTTCGGTATAGGAAAGGATTGATCGTGAGCGAATAGTAGTAGAGGGAGTCGATGCGCTTGATCTCGTCCGATTGAAGCGTGCGACGATCCCCCATCTCGTACTTCTGGAATCGATACTTGTCCGACAACAGCAAGGCGCAGCGACGTGCGTAGTAAGCATCTGCTGAAGTTGGATTGATCCGCGACGCCCAATAGAACGCATCCGCTGCCTGCTCCGGATCGCGGTCGAGCTTGTCGAGACCGAAGTCGTAATAGACCTGCGCGTTGTTCGTGTCGACACCGACAGGAAGGCGCGGTCGTTTGGGCTCGTCTTTCGGCTTTTGCGCGCCGGCGAGCTGTGCTCCCGCCAGGAGAGCGATCACCAGAGCAAATGACAACGGCGAACGTCGCATGGACTTCCTCCACGGAACCGTTAGGAGTTCGGGCCCCGCTACTCTGCGACGACGGACCGTTGTTGCGCAAGGACTGAACAACGAGGGCGTGTCGCCCTACGGCGACACGCCCTCCCCGACCGGCTGAATGCCCCTAACGGGTTCCGGTCCAGCAACCACCAACCGCTACTTGCCGCTCTTTACCTGGAACTTGTCGACATGCACGTCGAGGTTGTGATTGACGCGGATGCCCGTCTGCCCGTCGGCCGCGAAGCCGTGCATTTCGGCCTTCGAGAAGCCTTTCACGGGCTTGCCGTTGGCTATGAAGTTGACGGAGTCGGCGGTGACGCGGATGGCCAGATCGTTCGTCGCCTTGCCTGCCGCATCCTGCTTGTTCGTGACATCGGTGTCGGTCCAGTCGACGATCTTGTGGACGTCATTACCGGCGCGATGGTTGATGAGATACTTACCATCGCCGCGCGTCAGGAAATACACGTAACTCTGCGTCGAATCGCTCAGGTTCGATCCGCCGATGAACAAGCCGTACGCTTCCGGATGCATCGGGGCTTTCGTCTGCGTGAACGACGCGCTTACTGTGTAGTTGCCTTTAGCCGCGTCCTTCGGATTCCAATAAATCGCCGCTGGACCGGACGTGATGTGCAGCCCCCCACCCATCGAGGCGAACTTCGCGTCGTCGAGCTTCATCCCGCGGCGCTCGTCCTTTGTGTCGATACGACCGTGCCAGCCCGCGACG
>QHUV01000539.1 GCA_003222065.1 Gemmatimonadota bacterium
GTCGATCCACGCACCATCGCCGCGCTGCTCGATCGGCTCGATTTGAAGCGCGCCCTCTTTATCGTCATCTCCAAGTCGGGCGGCACGGCGGAGACGATGGCGCAGTATCTCGTCATTCGCGGGCGCTTGCAAAACTCGGTCGGGGCTGACGCACAGCGCCATCTCGTCTTCGTGACCGATCCGCACAAGGGCGCCCTCCGGACGATCGCCAACGCCGAGAGGATCCCCGCATTGGACATCCCGCCAAATGTCGGGGGTCGTTACAGCGTGCTCACTCCGGTTGGGGTGTTGCCCGCCGCGCTCACCGGGATGGATACCGCTGCACTCCTCGACGGCGCGGCCGAGATTGCGAAACGGTGCGAATCCGAGTCACTGGCGAAGAATCCCGCGGGGACCTTCGCGATGCTTCAATTCCTCGCCGATACGAAGTTGGGCCGGCATATCCACGTGCTGATGCCGTACTCGGATCCGCTCCGCGACATCGCGGACTGGTTCGTTCAGCTGTGGGCGGAAAGTCTCGGCAAGCATCGTACGGCAGACGATCCTGGCGTAGGCCCGACACCCCTCGCGGCGCTCGGGGCCACCGACCAGCACAGCAAAGTGCAGCTGTTCATGGAGGGTCCGCCAGACAAGACGGTGAGCTTCATCAGCGTCGAGGAAGAGGCAATCAAGCTCGAGATTCCCAAGCTGCACACCGACGTAAAGGAGCTGGCGTACCTCGGTGGCCATCGGCTCGGTGAGCTGTTGGACATCGAGCGCCGGGCGACGGCGGGCGCGCTCGCCCGGCGCGGCCGACCGAATCTCACCATCCACGTCGATAGGCCGGATGCGCGGCACCTCGGTGCGCTATTCATGTTCCTCGAGATCGCGACGATTTACGCCGGTGAGCTGTACGGCATCAATCCGCTGGATCAGCCAGGGGTCGAGTTGGGAAAACAGTTTACCTATGCGATGCTCGGACGCGCGGATGCGGAGCAAGCCCGACGGGAATGGAACATGCTCCCGAAGCCAGACGCACGATTCACGATTTGACTCAAAGTCGTCGAGGCCTTGCACCCCCCTGGAGGCGCCGACACCTTCCGCATTCCCCACGTCTCTAACCCGTAGGAACTAGCCCCCGTGCTGCCCTCTCTCTTCGGCTCGGCCGTTACGGTCCACGACGGCCAGGTAACGGTCAGTCGCGACACCGTGCTCGCTACGCCCGCGATGGACTCCCTGGCTCGCCTCGCCGTTTTTGGCGACGCCGATGAGCGTGATCGTGCGCGCTGGCTGATTTGGGAGCTCGGCCAAGCCGTGGGTGTGAGACCGGCGTCGATCCATGAG
>QHUV01000540.1 GCA_003222065.1 Gemmatimonadota bacterium
AGTTCGGGAATGTTGGCCATGTCAAGGAAGTCACCCGCGAGGCCTGGGGCGGGCTGTGGCTCGAGCGGCTGACGCAGGACTTCCGCTACGCCATCCGCTCGCTGCGCCGCGCACCGATATTCGCCACCGTCGCCGTCCTCACTCTCGCGTTAGGCATCGGCGCGAATACGGCCATGTTCACGGTCGTGCGCGGCATCCTGCTCCGGCCACTGCCGTTTCGCGATCCCGGCGCGCTTTTCGTCGTGTCCCATGCGCCCGAGCAGCTGCGACTGCTCGTCGGGCCGTCGATGGTGGACCGCGAGTACGTCAACTACCGGCGCCTAACGACGACATTCGCGTCGACGACCAGTTACAACACGTACCCGGCGACGCTGCTGGGCGCCGGTGAGCCGGTGCGACTTCAGACGGCGAGCGTCGGCGCCACCTTCTTCAGTACGCTCGGAGTCGATCCGCGCCTCGGCCGCGTGTTCCGGCACGGTGACGACGCGCCCGGTGCCAGTAACATCGCCGTCATCGGCTACACGCTCTGGCGCAACCGCTTCGGCGGCGATGCGGCCGTCCTCGGCCGATCCGTCACGATCGAAGGCTACCGGAAGACGATCGTGGGCGTGATGCCCGAAGGATTCGAGTTTCCGCAACACACCGTGATCTGGGTCCCGATCGTGATCGCGCCCGAGGGCGGCAACTTCCGTTTCCGCCCGGTGATTGGCAGACTGGCCAAGAATGCGACGCTCGCCGCGGCACTCGCCGAGCTGCGGATCTTCGCCGACAACGAGGACCGCGCCAATGGCAATCGCAGCCCCGAGCGTGCCACGACGGCGATCGTCCCGTTACAAGACCTCGTCGTCGGTAACGTCCGGACGTCGCTGTTCATCTTCACCGGCGCGGTCGGGCTCGTGCTCCTGATAGCGTGCGCGAACGTGTCCAACCTCATGCTCATGCGCGCGACGACGCGCACGCACGAGCTGGGGATTCGCGCCGCGTTAGGCGCCAGCCGCTCGCGGCTCGTACGGCAGCTGTTGACCGAGAGCCTAATCGTCGCCTTCGCCGGTGGCGTCATCGGCCTGGGCGTGGCGTATGCCGGCGTGAGGCTCTTGCTCGCTGCCTCGCCGACCGACCTGTTGCCGCGCACGAGCGACATTCATGTCGACCTCATGGTGCTCGGCGTCACGCTCGTCACTTGCATCATTGCCGGCACGATCGCCGGGACCGCGCCCGCGATCGCTGGGTCGCGCCGCGACCTGCGTGAGGCATTAGGGGAAGCGGCGCGCACGACGTCACGCTCGAGGCTGCGGTCGGTGTTCGTGACCACGGAAGCAGCCCTCGCGCTGCTGTTATTGATCGGCGCCGGTCTGATGCTGCGAAGCTTCGAGCGCCTTCGCTCGGTCGATCTTGGCTTCGCGCCGGGACACTTGATCACGGCGACGCTCGACTTTCCGCACACGCGCTACCAGACGCCGGAGCTTCTACATGACGTCGAAGGCCGGATCTCGGCGCGGATTGCCGCGATTCCCGGCGTACGGGCCTCGGCCGCGGTGAATTGGCTGCCGCTCACGGCGACCACGATCACCGGCGATTTCTCACTCGAGGATGGCCGTCCGCTTCCGAGCGGTTACATGGTGCTCAAGCCGTGTGTCACGCCGGACTACTTCGCGGTGATGGGAATCCGAATTCGGGAGGGACGCGGCTTCCTGCCATCCGACAATTCCGCCAGCGAGCGCGTCGTGATCGTCAGCCGCACGGTCGCCGAGCGGTTGTGGCCGGGGCAGAGCCCGCTCGGCAAGCGCATAACGATGGAGGATAAGCCAAAGCCGTCTGATTGGATGACGATTGTGGGCGTCGTCGAGGACGTCGTGCAGGAAGGCGTCGCAGGGGCGCGCGCCCAGGCCATCTACCAGAACATCGCCCAGGTCGACAAGACGTTCTTCATCGATCATCTCAATTTCATCGCTCGCACGAATGGCTCCGCCGACGCACGCGTTGCCCAGGCGATGCGCTCGGCGATTCGCGCTGTCGATCCGGATCAACCGATCGAGTCGATCTTGACGATGGAGTCACGGTTGAGCGCCGTCGTCGCCGAACCTCGCTTCCGGTCGCTGCTGCTCTCGGTGTTCTCGTTGCTGGCGCTTTCCCTCGCGGCGATCGGCATCTACGGCGTTCTCGCGTATGGCGTCACGGAGCGGTCGCGCGAGCTCGGCATTCGCATCGCGTTAGGCGCGACGCGACTTGGAGTCATTCGGCTGGTTGTGGCGGGCAGCGCGCTTCTCACGATTCCGGGGCTGGTGTTGGGCCTCGCTGCCGCGGTCGGTGCGACACGCTTGCTGTCGGGCTTCCTGTTTCAGGTAAGGCCGCTCGATCCGGTCACATTCGTCGGTGCGAGCGTGCTTCTTCTCGTTGTCGCGCTCGGCGCGGCATACGTGCCAGCACGCCGGGCTGGGCGGATCGATCCGTTGATTGCGATGAAGTAGTCGTCATCCCGAGGAACCGAAGGATCTGTTTACGCATCTCCGCATGTCAAAAAGCAGCACGCAGATTGCGCAGATTTCGCAGATGGACGCTGATACTACAAAAGAACGACAACGAACTTTTTCCAAAGATCGTTGCCGCTCTTTTATCT
>QHUV01000541.1 GCA_003222065.1 Gemmatimonadota bacterium
CCCAGATGAACCCAATTTGGCAAGGTGCCGCCTCTGCCTGCTATCAACATCCGCGATCTGTAGCAGAACTTTTGGCTACCTACTCAGGCTATCGCAGGGACTCGAGGCGGCTCTGTAACGAGGACGACAAATCTTCCTTGTCCCACGTAACCGATGAGCGCGTGCAAAAGTTCTCGGCTTGAGCTCCAAGCCATTGTTCGTAGCCCGACGTTTGGATTGTTGCGAAAGGAGTCCACTCAACGTCTCCGCTTTGCGGTGCCGCCGAAAAGGAGCCGCATAACCTGTACTGCTTCCTCGCCTCCGGAGTCATGACGTACCCACTGCGCACATCGCGAAAGCGGAGAGGGGGTGGTGGGCCATGCGTATGAAAATCAGTAGCTGCTGAAGTTAGTAGAAACTCAACTGCCGAATTCAGCCGCTCTTCCTTACCCGGAGGTTGATTGCGAGCACCCGCAGCGGTGCTGCAGGCGAGGAGAGCGCACGTCGAGAGTAACGCCACAATCGATCGCATAACCTCTCTTTCGGTCGCCAGCTAACGCCGTAGCTTAAGCTGCGAGCGGCGAAGCCGTAACAATTCCGTAGATCGCTTGGCAGCTTCAGCGCAACGTTAGGCGGCCGCCAGTAGACGCCGACGTACGGCGGAGGGCAGGGCAACGGTTGCGAAAAAGGACTTGGGGTACAAGTAGTCCTCGCCCGATTCATCGATTACTCGCAGCTGGCCCTCTGACTCGGCGTCCCGATCGGCCAGTGATATGTAGAACTTTCCCAGGTCGAGGGAGGCCCGGTAGCCATCGTTGCGAACGCAGAGGACGAGCCGTCGGCGCCGTGGGGACGGGCGCTTTGACGCCCCGGTAGTCGAGGTACCGCTTGATCTTGTACTCATATCGACCGATGCCGTGAGCTTCGTACCATGGCCATAATGTGCTCGGCGAGGTGGGGGCGGGACAAGGACTGCTGATCGACTGAGCCGATCGCGCGCCTTTTTCCGCGTTCCCAGATACGCGGACAGCCACGCCGCGCATCGCTCACCGGAGACGTCCCATGTATGTCCGACCATTCGCCCTGATCGTCCTGCTCCTCGCCGCTGCTCGCGCCGAAGCGCAATCGCCGCCGGCAACGACGGACAGCGCAAAGCACGCCGCCGAGGGCTGGATCTATGGCGCCTCGTTAGGCATTCCGGGGTACCGAAGCACGCCCGCTGCCGAGCTCTTCACCTTCGGTGTCAACTTCACCCAGCTCCGCCCCGGACGCCTCGGCGCGGACTTCTCACTCGGCACGATCCCGAGCGTTGCGGTGGCGGGCATCCTTCCTCTCGGTGCACGGGCGGGCGTAGCGTTCCCGCTCGCGGCGGGGCCGTATCTCCTCGTGCTTCCGTCGGCCGGAGTCAGCACCATCATGGCCATGGGCCCTGAGGGCGGGGCCGGTGTAGGTGGTGTCACCGCCGGCATTGCCACGATCGCGCATGCCGGTCCGCTAGGGCTGCGGACCGGCATCACTTGGCACGGCTTCGCAAACACGTCGGGCGCGATCTGGTTGCTCGAGATCGGCTTCGTCAGCGTGCCGAGCGCAACACCGTGACGTGCGTCGTTAGGCTGCCGAAAGGGTGCTGGGGTCGTAGACGAACCGCTCGTGAACGATCTTGCCGTTCTCCCACAACTGGAGACTCAACTGGTCGAAGGTGAGGCGCTGACCGTTGACGATAAGATCCTGACGCCAATTGATCACGGCCCGATTGCCGTCCACGATCACTGCCTCGGCCCTCATTTCATTGACTTTCGTGACCGATGCAACGAAGGCGCGCTCGCGCTCCAGATTGGCCGCGAGGCCAATCGTCGGCGCGTTGAGGTTGTCCTGCATCACGACATTGTCGGCGTAGAACTCCTGCATTGCCTCGAGAATCTTCCACTGCTCGGCGCGGGCGACGAGTTGCTGCACGCGGTCGCGCACGGTCTCGGCGGCTGGGGTAGAGGCGTTGGTCTTCATAGTCATAATCTCCGTGACGGTTCAGCGGTTATGAGCAGCCGCGCCGCGCTCGGCGTTGGCCGCTCGGATGGTGTCGAGCGTGTGGATCAGTTGGTCGAGCTCACGCTTGCCTAACGCGCGCATTGATTCCTCATCCGCCGCGTCGACCTGTGGGTCGAGCTTGTCGAGCAGCTTCTTTCCCGCGTCGGTCACGCGGCAGACGACCTGACGCCGGTCGGGAAGGGAACGCTCCCGCCGAATCAGTCCCGCCTCCTCGAGCTTGTCGATGAGGCGCGTGATCGTCGTGCCTTCCTCGATCATGCGCTCGCGAATCGCGAGGGTCGGTACGCCGCCCGCGCCGGCGCCGCGGATGATTCGCAGGGCGTTGTACTGGGCGAGGCTCAACCCGTGCGGTTCCACGGTCCGCGCGATCGCGCGGCGCACCACTGACGCCGTGCGAAGGAGAGCGATGGCGCCCTCCTGCCCGCGGGATCGGAATGGCTTCCCCTGGCGGATCTCACCGCGAACGCCGGTGGAGGAAGAGACTGGCATCACTGTTGACATAAAGGGTGCTATGACAATAGTTGCTATGATAAGTAATGCGGCGGCTGGCGTCAAGGTTCCCGGCGGCTCAAACAAGGCTTCGCTATCTCTACTCCGCGCGAAGCGCGCTCGCCGGATTCGTGCGGCCCGCGCGGAGGGCTGGCGCGAGCGTCGCGAGCGCGCCCGCGAGCAGCAGGAGTCCCGCCGCGGTGGCGATGCTCGCCGGGTCTGTCGGCTCGACGCCGAACAGGACGCCGGCGAGCACGCGCCCAAAGGCAAATGCCGCCATCACACCCGCCAGCGTGCCTAACGCGACCGGCGCGAGCCCGCGCTGAAAGACCTCGCCGAGGACGCGCGTCGGTGAGGCGCCGAGCGCGACGCGAATCGCGTACTCCGCCCGCCGGCGCGCTACGGCGTACGACACCACGCCGTACACGCCAATGCCGCCGAGGGCGAGCGCGAGCGCGCCGAACATGGTCAGGAAGAAGCGAAGCCGGAGCGGTTGGGCGAGCGCCGTCGCGAGCACCTGGTCCATCGTCTCGACGCGGGCGACGGCGACCTGCGGGTCGAGCTCGGCGGCGGCGTGGCGCACGGCCGTCGTCTGGCCCGGCCACATCCGGCGCGCGAAGGACTCGCTGATCACCGTCACGGGCAACGAGCGCGCGACGTCCGTCGAGTCGATGCCGCGTCCCTCGCGGATGTGCATGCCCATTGCGCGAAAGAACGCCGGCGTCGCGGTGCGATAGAGACTATTCGGCCGCTTCTGCCCCGCGAGATCCGGCCGGCCCTCCGGTTGCACGGGACCCTGATACCCACCGTCGCGCACCGGCAGTCGATTCGTTAGGCCGGCCGCCGAGACGCCCGGCATCGCGTTCACCCTGGCGACGAGATCGCGGAAGAACTGGCGACGCTGCTCGCCGGGCTGGTTCTCGCTCGGGATGAGTGTGAAGGTCGACACGCCGCGTGGATCGAAGCCGAGGTCGAGGGAGCGGAGGCGCTCGACGGATCGAATGAGGAGCGTCGCCCCGGCGACGAGCAGCACGGCGAGTGTCACCTGCCCCGCGACGAGCGCGCCGTGGACGCGACGCGTGCTGCGTCGCAATCCCGTTTCACTGCGCTCGCGGTTCAGACCGCCGATCGCGTCGAGACGGCCGCGGAGCACGCTCCGGATGGGCGCCATCGAGATCGAGGCCGCGACGGCGAGCGCGAGGAGGAACGCCGCGACAAAGGTCACCCAACCCATCGTCACCGCGTCGGCGAATCCGTCTTGCAGCGGCAGACTCGCGACGAGCGCGCCGAATCCACCGACGGCGACCGCCGTGCCGAGCACCGCCGCGCCGACGGCGAGGATGAAGGCCTCGGTGAGGATCTGGCGCGCGATTCGACCGTGGCCGGCGCCTAACGCGACGCGCACCGCGAGCTCCCCCGTTCGATCGCTCGTGCGGGCGAGGATGAGGGCGGCGGCGTTACCGCAGGCGATGAGGAGGAGGAGTGTCACGGCGCCGAAGAGCAACAACACCGCGCCCCGGACGTTCCCGAGGAGGTACGTGCGCACCGGTTTCGACTCGGGGTCCGTCGTCTTGTCGAATGCCGCGGTGTAGGTGAACCGCTCGCCTAACGAGCCGGCGAGCCGCCGGAGGTCGCTCGGGACGAGCGCGGGCGCGACGCCGGGGCGCACCCGCCCGACGAGCACGAGATAGCCGACGTTGTGATAGAACGACGTCGCCGGGTCGAGTTGGACGGGGCGCCAGGCGCGGAAGTTGGGGCTCGGGAAGTAGAAACCTTTCGGCATGACACCGACGACGGTCACCGGTTTGCCGTCGATCAGGATCTGATGGCCGATGACCGCGGCGTCGCCGCCCAGGTCCTGCTTCCACATGCCGTAACCGATGACGATGACGGGCGGCGCGCCGGGCCGGTCGTCACCGGCTTGCAGCGCACGCCCGAGATACGGACGCGTGCCGAGGACGTCGAAGAGTGTCGACGTCGTGACGACGAACGGCAGCAGCTCGGCGTTGCCGGTGGCGCGCGTGCTCGCGTGATACGGGCCGCCGTTGGTGGAGAAGGCGGCGACGCTCTCGAAGACGCCGGGGCGTTCGTGAACGAAATCGTACTCCTCGCCGCGCCAATCGTAGTCCATCCAGAAGACGCGGACACGGTCCTCGTCGGTGTAGGGAAGCCGTTGCAGCAGCAGGGCGTTGACGACGCTGAGGAGCGCAACCGTCGCGCCGATTCCGAGGCCGAGGGT
>QHUV01000542.1 GCA_003222065.1 Gemmatimonadota bacterium
GCCGCGGGTTGCTCGATCCTCGTCAAGGCAGCCGAAGAGACGCCTGCCGCGCCGGCGGCGCTGATCAAGGCGTTCGCCGACGCCGGGCTGCCGCCAGGCGTGCTCGGTCTCGTGTACGGCACGCCGGCCGAGATCTCGAGCTACCTCATTCCGCACCCGGTTATCCGCAAGGTCACTTTTACTGGTTCAATTGCCGTCGGCAAGCAGCTCGCCGCTCTCGCCGGCCAGCACATGAAGCGCGTCACGATGGAGCTCGGCGGCCACGCGCCGGTGATCGTGTGCGAGGACGCTGACATCGCGCTCGCCGTCAAAGCGACTGGAGCGGCGAAGTTCCGGAACGCCGGCCAGGTGTGCATCTCGCCCACGCGCTTCCTCGTGCACCGCTCGATCGTTGGCGATTTCGCCGAGGCGCTCGCCGACCACGCCAAGGCACTGAGAGTGGGCGATGGCCTTGCCGAAGGCACGCAGATGGGCCCACTCGCCAATCCGCGCCGCATCGACGCGATGACCACTTTCACCGAGGACGCCGTTCAGAAAGGCGCGAAGCTGCTCGCCGGCGGACAGCGCATTGGCAATGCCGGCTACTTCTGGCAGCCGACTATCCTCGCCGACGTGCCGAAAGAGGCGAAGATCTTCAACGACGAGCCGTTCGGCCCTGTGGCCGCGATCCAGCCGTTCGACACACTGGAGCAGGCGATCGCCGAGTCGAACCGGCTTTTGATGGGACTTGCCGGGTACGCGTTTACAAAGTCTTTAAAGTATTCCGACTTGCTCGCGCGCAAGCTCGAGGTGGGGATGCTCTGGATGAATATGCCCGCGATGCCTTCGGCCGAGATGCCCTTCGGAGGTGTCAAGGACTCGGGCTACGGTTCCGAGGGTGGTCCAGAAGCGCTCGAGGCGTACCTCAACTCGCGCGCGGTGATGATACAAAACGCCTGATGGACTAGACCCGATGCAGGCAGCCACCTAACGCCGCAAGCAGTCCTATCTCTTTTGATCAAAGCTTTCCAGTCGCCAACCGTCGTCATAGCGTCGAAAGTGCCCCGTCTGCGTCGTTGAGAATAGACGCGCCGACTCTTCGGACCATGTCGGCCGATGAAGAATCTCGCCGATGGGTGTGCGTTCCTGTGTCAGTTCGAAGTCAGCAACAGCTGAATCGCTCCTATTCGAATCGTCTGGAAAGCCGCTCACTTCAGCCTTTGCGTGTGCAGTCTCCACCGTCCAATAGCTAATCCACGGACTCTTGCTCGCATCCTGAGCTTCGTGGAACGCCGCCTTGTCTGCTATCGAGGTGAGTATGGCGCGACAGTGTTTCTTCTGCCGCCGATCGGATGGTGCATCCACATCTGCAAGGTCCATCCAGCGAGCGCCTGACAAGAGAATCCAAGCAGAGTCGCCAGCCATCTCCGCGGTGTCACGATTGGTGCTATAGATCGCTCGACAGTCCGCCACAGTTTCATGAGCTACCCGTTCACTATCCGGCTCGAGCAGGCGGCGGATAGTCTCGTGGTGCTCGATTGCAGTGAGCGCATCCTGTCGCGTGAAAGAATGCTGACACGCGGCGGAAAATAGGGTGACGAGAAGAACTAGGTAGTGGCCCTGCTGAACTCTCATAGCGGAGGCTCCTGAAGGGGGCGCGACAGTAACACAGCCGCGACATTTGCCTCAAGGACGCTCGATGAAGCGGTCCGGTAATGTCTATGGGCGTCGAGAGAAGCGCCGCTCGCGCGAACGTGCCGTTTGACGTGCGAGCCGGTACCCGCGATACTTCTCTCCAGCGCGCCTGACAGAGCGCCTCCCACCCGCGGCAAGGGAAGTATTCCCACCTGTCGTGGTCTGAAATGCGGTGCGGTGCACCTTCTTTCAGCCTGATCTCTCAGCGGGTACAGGCGGTCCGTGAAAGGAGGCGCTATGTCCGCTGCTCGAGATCTGCCCGCACGTCCGTCGCTCGACTCTCTTCGCAAACAAGCCAAGAGACTCGCTCGCGACGTCGCTGCCGGAAACGGTGAAGCCATCGCCCGCGTCCACGCGCAGTTGCCGCGCGCCAAACTCCCACTCTCGAACCGCGACGCGCAGCTAATCGTCGCGCGCGAATACGGATTCGTCGGCTGGTCGGCTCTCACGGCCGAAGTGCAGCAGCGCGTGGGCGGTGGGCTCGAGTGGGCTGCCGCGCAGGCACAGGTTGCGATTCACAACGAGGACAACGAGCGGCTGCGAACGTTGTTGTCCGAATACCCGGCGCTGGTCTCGTGGCGCGGCGAGGGCGATCAGACGCTGCTCGACTTCACCACGTCCTACGCCATGGACTGCTCAGACCCGGAGCGCGAGCGCACCTACTACCGGCCAGTGGCTGCCGAGATGCTGATCGACGCGAACGCGACCGTCGAGCGTAAGACCTGGACGCACGTGATCAGATCGGGCGCGTCAGGAATGCTTCACTTGCTCGCCCGAAAAAACGCCTTGCCGCGAACGCTGCCTGTTCTCGCCGCGCTTGGCGACGACGCGGCAGTTCGCGCGCGGCTGGAGACATCGCGCGAGGGCGATGACGCGGAAGAATCTTCTAATGAGC
>QHUV01000543.1 GCA_003222065.1 Gemmatimonadota bacterium
GCGATCGGCATCCTCGCGGGCGTCGTCTGTCTGGTCCTCGGCGAGCTGAAGGGGTCCCGTCGTTATGCATGGACCGCGGACGCGCTCGACGCGGCCGGCATCGCGCTGCTGTACGTCGTCTTCTTCGCCGCCTTCGCGCGGTGGCATCTGGTTGGCTCGACCGTCGCGTTCGTGCTGTTCGTGATGGCGACCGTGGTCGCCGTCCTGCTCTCCATCCGGCGCGCATCGCTACTCATCGCGCTTCTCGGCCTCGTCGGCGGCTTCGCCTCACCGGCGATCGTCGCCACCGGTCAGGACAACCCAATTGGGTTGTTCGGCTACCTCTTGCTCCTCAATGCGGGACTCGCCTGGGTCGCCTACAAAAGGCGGTGGCCGCTGCTCACCGCCATCAGCCTCGGCATAACGACCATATACCAATGGGGCTGGGTTTCGAAGTTCCTCACTACAGGCAAGCTGCCGCTCGCCGCCGCGATCTTCCTGATCTTTCCAGTGATGAGCTTCGTCGGGTTGTCGTTGAATCGTCCGGCGGCGGACGAGCGTCGCTCGACGAATGTGCTGTTCGCGAACGCGGCCCGCATCGGTGCGGTGCTGCCGCTGCTCTTCTCGATCTATCTCGCTACCGTACCCGCGTACGGCGCGCGATACGGCATTCTCTTTGGATTCCTCTTCGTTCTCGACGCCGGCCTCTTTGCCGTTGCCGTCTTCCAGGGTCCGCGCCTCCTGCACCTCCTCGGCGCGGTCTCGACGTTGATCGTGTTTGGCATCTGGTTCGGCGGTTCGTACGACTCCTCGGCGTGGCCGTGGGTGCTACTCGCCGTGGCCGCATTCACACTGTTTTACCTGGCCGCGCCGTTCATTTCATCGGCCAAGTTCGTTAGGCGACGCGCCGGCGACCTCGCCCTCGGTGAGCTGGGGTCGCGCGCTGTTCTTGCCGCGCCCCTCCTTCTCTTCGTTTTCTCCGTGCTCGCCGCTATCGAACCGCGCGCGGCGTCCCCTGCTCTGCTGTTCGGCGTCTTGCTCGTTCTGCTCGGTGCGTGCTCGGCGTACGCGATCGTACGACGGGAAGGGATCGTCCACTTCATCGCCGCGTTCTTCGTCGTGGCCGCGGAAGCCGTATGGTCGGCCAAGCATCTCGCGCCGCCGCGATTGCTCGCCGCAATGGCGATCTACGGCGTGTTCGGCTTGTTCTTTATCGGCGTGCCGGTCGTCGCGCGGCGGCGCGGCGCACCGCTCGAGCCGCAGGGCGCCGGCTCGATCCTCGCTCTCGTCAATCGTCGGCGGATACGCGTTGCTCACAATGGCGGGAAGCATCTGGGCCACACATCGTCAGTTGGGATCAGCGGAGGACGAGACGCGCGGCATCTTCCGCAACGGCGCGTTCGTTGGCCTCGTTGGGCATCTTTTCCTGCTCTTCGTCGCCGCGACGCCGGCTCTGTCTATTCCTCCGGGCCCGCTACTCGCCGTGCTCGGCGTGTTGACGGCAGCTGCTGGCGTGGCCGGATTGTACGTCAAGCGTGGAGAGCTCTTTCTCGGTGCGATCGTCGCCGCGGCGGCAGTGGTCTTCGTATGGCAATTCACGGCACCATCGGCACCATGGCCGACGGTTGCCATCGGCGCGGCCGCGGCGCTCGTCGCCCTCGCCGGGTTCTGGCTCCCGCTGGTCCGTCGCGTCGGCGCTGAGGAACGCCATTTTCTGTCGGCGGCCGCCGCGGCGGGCCTGGGCGCGCAAGTAATCGCTACCGTTGCTGCAGCGGCGAGCGGCGCCCCGTCTCTTGTCTTCCTGCTCGTCGCTCAACTGCTCTTTCTCGCGGCCACGTTAGGCTTCGCGACCCTCGATCTCGCTCGACTCGAGGGCATCACCGTGCTGGCCGTATTGCCGGCGGCAGCGGCCGGCTTCGTGTGGATGGGCGCGCACGACACGCCCGCGCTGTGGACGTCGCAGCTCGCGTTCACGACGCCACTCTATCTGGCTTTTGTTGCTTATCCGCTCCTGCTGGGCAGGCGTGCGGGCGCCGCGCGTGCGCCCCATCTCGCGACAATCATCGCCAGCGCCGTGTTCTTCTTCCAAGCTCGCACCAGCATCAACGCCGGTGGCTATGGAGCGATGATCGGTGCGCTGCCGGTGATCGAAGCCGCGTTGCTGGCGCTCGTCCTCGCGCATCTGGTGCGGCTCGAGCGTCGCGGTGAGCCGCGGACGCCGGCGGAGATCGCGCGTCTTGCGCTCGTCGCCGGCGCGGCGCTCGGCTTCGTGACGCTCGCGATTCCGCTTCAGCTGCATCGCAACTGGATCACGATCGGGTGGGCGCTGGAGGGAGCAGCATTGGCGTGGCTGTACGTGCGCGTCCCGCACAAAGGTCTGCTGCTGTTTTCCGTTGCTCTCTTCGCGGCCGTATTCGTTAGGCTCGCGTTGAACCCCGAGGTCCTCAACTACGAGCCGCGCGGCGGCCTGCGGATCTGGAATTGGTACCTCTACACGTACATCCTGTGCGCTGGCGCGCTGCTCGCGGGCGGAAGAGCGCTGGTCAAGAGCGACGACAGGTTGGTCCCCGACATGCCGCGGCTCTCATCGATCCTTCCCGCCGGCGCCGTGATTCTACTCTTCCT
The DNA here is from genome assembly GCA_003222065.1 of Gemmatimonadota bacterium. Lineage (GTDB taxonomy): Bacteria > Gemmatimonadota > Gemmatimonadetes > Gemmatimonadales > Gemmatimonadaceae > AG2. The sequence goes on from QHUV01000543.1 coordinate 2,605, forward strand.
GCTGCTCAACATCGAGATTGCCGACTACTTCGCCACCGGTCCGACGATCACCTTCGATTTCTTTTCATCGGCACTCGGACAGGACTTGACCTACACCCTCGGTTGGGCGGTGTTCGCCGTGGCGCTACTGGCTGCCGGCATCGCGACGCACAGCAAGCCGGGACGCATTGCCGCCATTGTGTTGCTGAGCGTGGCGATGGGTAAATGCGCCTTCCACGATCTCTGGCGCCTTGGTGGTCTGTATCGCGTTGGATCGCTCGTTGGCATCGCCTTCTGCGCGCTACTGATTACCGTCGCGCTCCAGAAGTTCGTCCTTGCCTCACGGCCACAACCATCCGAGGCCGTCCCATGAGACGACTCGCTCTGGCGTTCACGTTAGGCATCGGCGCCGCGCTGCCCCTCGGCGCGCAACGCGCCGAACGCCCAGTCGCGCCGGCGGCGTCTGGACCCAATCGCCTAACGCTAGACGCGACGCTTCTCGCCGGAGCACAACCCTTCCGTGTGAGCGAGGTGACGGCCGCCGAGGGGCGCGCCGCCGTCGCCACCGGCGGCGCCGGCGACCTACGTCTTTACGACGCGGCGAACCGGGAAGTGCCGTACCTGCTCGTCATGCCGCGGGTCGAAGCGCAGTGGCGTGGCGCGCGCGTCTTGCACGTTGCGCCCACCAAGCTCACGAGTGGTTTCGAGGCGGATCTCGAGGCGCTGCTGCCCATCAGCGGCTTCCGAGTCGAGGGATTGGCGCCGCCCTTTCTCAAGCGCGTGCGACTGGAGGGAAGTGGCGATCGGTCGCACTGGACGCTCCTCATCCCCGACGCGACGCTGTTCGACCTGCCTAACGACGGATTGGCGCTGACGACACTCGACTTCGCGCCGGGCAGCTATCGCTATTTGCGCCTCACGTGGGACGATCGATCGAGCGCGCGCATGGCGCAGCCCCGTCGTGTCGAGGCGCGTGTGGCATCGGCAACGCGCGGGCCCGCTCCGCT
>QHUV01000544.1 GCA_003222065.1 Gemmatimonadota bacterium
ATCACACTGACGCCGTCGCCACGATAGCCGTCCGCAACATCGACAGTGCCCGAAAGTTCTATAGCGACACCCTCGGCCTCGAGCCCGGTGAATCGCGCGAAGCGCAGGTCCTCACCTACAAGAGCGGCGCGTCGAAGATCCTCGTCTACGAGTCGCAATTCGCGGGGACGAACAAGGCCACGGCACTCACGTGGGCCGTCGACGACGTCGAGCGTGAGGTGAAGACGCTCAAGGACAAAGGGATTTCCTTCGAGCACTACGATTTTCCGGGAATCACCCGCCGCGGTGACGTGCATGACACCGGCCGCGGCAAGGCGGCGTGGTTCAAGGATCCCGACGGCAACATTCTCGCGCTCGTCAATCGATGAGTGTGCCGAGCCGCGAGCTCACGGCCGCGTCCCCAGTCTCGCCGCCTAACGCGGCGGGCGCGGCCGTTGGCGCGTCGCCCATCGGCCGCCGGTATGATCGCTCGATCGTCGATGGCCCGCTCGCGCCCGCGGTCTGGCGGATCGCCTGGCCGACGATGCTCACCAACATCATCGGCGGGCTGCAAGGCATCATCGACCACGCGATGGTCGGGAATCTCGTCGGCTTTACCGGCAATGCGGCCATCGGCGTCAGTTGGCAGATCTTCATCATCGTCATCGTCTTCATCTCGTCGCTGTTCACTGGCATGAGCGTGCTCGTATCGCGCTTCGTTGGTGCCGGTGATTCGGACAAGGCTGACCGGACCGTTTATCAGGCGTTTCTGACAGCGACCTTTCTGTCCTTCGGCATCATCGCGCCGGTCGGCTATTTCGTGTCGCCATGGCTGCTCGACTTCGTGAACGCCGCGCCGGCCGTAAGGAGCGAAGCATTACCCTTCCTCCGCATCATGTTCCTCTTCAGTGGGGGCATGATGATGTTCTTCATGCTTGGCACGGCGCTGCGAGCCGCCGGTGACGCGCGGACGCCGATGGTCCTCGGCGTCGAGATGACGGTCCTGAATGCCGGGCTGAATGTGATCTTGATTCGCGGACTGGGGCCGATCCCCGCGTTCGGTACCGCCGGCGCGGCGATGGGGACCTGCATCGCGTCCGCCATTGTTAGCATTTACTCACTGATGAAGCTGTTGAAGGGCGGCTGGGTGGTCGGTTTCCCGCGCCATCACGGGTTCGCTCCCGATTGGGCGATCATCCGGTCATTGTTTCGCTTTGGCCTCCCGACCGGCATTCAGGGGATTGCGATGAACGTCGGTGGCGTTCTCATGCTCTCGTTCATCGGGTCGCTGGCTCAGAGCGCCGCGGCACAGGCGGCGTTCGCCGTCTCGTATTCGCAGCTCTTCTCGCTCATCACGTGGACGTCGGTGGGTCTGATGGGCGCGGCCGCGGCCATCGCCGGACAAAACCTCGGCGCCGGCAAGCCCGATCGCTCGGCGCACGCGGTACACATTGCCGCGCGTTACGGCCTAACGGGTGCGGTGCTCATCGGCACGCTCTTTCTCTTCTTCCCGGCTCAGCTACTCGCGATCTTCGGGATGCGCGGCGGTCCGGTGGTGGCAATCGGCGTGCAGCTGCTGCGTATCCTGAGCGTGTCGGGTCTCTTCATCGCCGTCGCGCTCACGTACACCGGCGGCCTACAAGGGACCGGTGACACCAAGAGCCCGCTCTACATCTCGATCATCT
>QHUV01000058.1 GCA_003222065.1 Gemmatimonadota bacterium
ACGAATTCTCGCTGGAGATGGTGGCGCGAGAGTCCTTGCGCTCCCGACGCGTGCTCCTCGCTATCGGCATTCGCGACATTTGGCCGGAGATTCCCGGGCTCGAACATACGTTTGGTCAGAACGCGCACGTCTGCCCGGACTGCGACGGTTACGACGCGCGGGGTAAGAAGGTCGTCGTCATTGGCAGCGGCCGGCGGGCGGTGGGGATGGCACTCAGCCTAACGACATGGACGCATGACCTCATGATTTGCACGAATGGGGAGCCGCCCGCGCTCGATGTCCCCGAGTATTGCGAGAAGCTCGACGCACTGAACATTCCGATTCTCACGGAGCCGATTCTACGCGTCGTCTGCGAGGGCAACGTGATTCATAGCCTCGAGCTCCGCGACGGCATGCACCTCGACGCCGACAAGATCTTTCTCGCTATCGGCCAGTTCCCGGCCGACGATGCAGGCACGAAGCTTTCCTTGCAGCTGGGTTGCGAGCGCGACGATGAAGGCCACGTTGTGGTCGACACGCACTACCACACGTCGGTGCACAACGTTTTCGCGGCGGGCGACATCGTGCCGGGTCCTCAGCTCGCCATCGCGGCCGCGTCTGACGGCGCGATAGCGGCGCTGTCGATTCACAAGTCGCTCGTACCGGAAGGACGGAAGCTCACGCCGCTCGATCCCGTGCCAGCTACCAGTGGAGCATGAGCGACCTCGTCCGCCTCTGACGTACAATCTCCAGCTCGATGGCGCGATCGTCGGTATGCGCGTCGATGATCCGGCGCAGCTGCGCGATGCGCGTGATGTCCTGCCCTTCGGCGCGGACTATCACATCGCCACCTCGCAAGCCCGATGAGCGAGCGGGATCCGTGAAGACCTCGGTCACGAGCACTCCACTCGATACGCCGAAGATGGGGTCGAACGACTCCCCATTGATCTCGGCCAGCTTCGCTCCCGCAATGGGAATGAAGCCGGGATCAGTCTGACCGAAAACCACCAGGGGACCATCGCCAGGCGTCACTGGCGCGCCACGGAGCACCATCACTCGTCCGCGCCGCCCGTCCGACAGGCTATCGAGCATGTTGAGGTTCATCCGCTCGATGATGCGTCGCGGTGGCGTGGAGACGACGATCGGAAACTCGCGCTCCTCGCCATCGCGCCGCACTCGCACCGTGATGCGACGCGTCGGCTGGAGCAGCCTCGTTAGGTTGATCTCGCGATCGCGTACGTCGGCGCCGTCATACGCGACGATCTGATCGCCGCGGGTAATGCCGACCCGCTCGGCGGGCGAGTTCGGCTCGACAGAAATGATCTCCGGATAGCCGAAGTAGCGAATGTACGCGCTGTCGCCGCGGACGATCCGCTGCTGAGGCGCCTCGGCGTTGATGCCGATCCAGCCCGGCTGCAGCGACGACATCGAGAGTCGCAATGGCCCGGCGAACGCTTGCACCTTCTCGAATGCTCGCGCCTTCGCCCGCTCCATTGCCGCCGCGGCACTCGGGTCGGCGACGCGCACTCTCACGTGCTGCTCCAGCGAGCCGAGATTGACGAGCGCGGCGATGGTCGTCCTCAGCTCGTGCAGGACATCACCACGATCGGGGGCGTCCAAGCCGAGTCCTTCGAACTCGTGCTTGAGCGAGTCGAACCGCCCCTCCAGCCGTTGCCTGGTTGCGCGGAGCGCGCTGACGTAGATCGTGTCACCACGTCGCACCTGAGCGCGGTAGACGCGGATGCTGTCGCGATCGGTCCCCTGAGCGAGTGCCGGCGAGGGCGCGATCGGCGCGACGGCGACTACCGCCGCACCGACTACCGTTATGCACCGCAACCACGGGCGCATCGTCGCTCCCGGCTCGTTACTCATGCCTCGATTCATCAAAAGATGTTCACCCGCATGTCCGCGGGGAGCGAGGCGTTCAATTGCCGCAGTGTGACCTCACGCTGGCCGAGCGTCGTTAGGTAGTAGCCGTTGATCACAGGATCGCCCGGCGATTCAGTGACCGCCTGACGAACGGTGCCCTCCACCTCGTCGAGCGTCGCCAGGCGGTGACGCAACGCGGCTGGAGAATCCGGCGAAAGCTCGAGCGTATCGTGCGCGGCGAGATAGAGCGCGGCACTCTGATAGAGTGTCTGGTACCGCTCCTGCGCCGAACGCGCCTGCTCGACGCTCGAGAACAAGATCGTCGAGTCGGCGGCGCGCGAGGACGCAACGCTTTCGTACCGGGACACCCCCGGCACAACAGCGCCGCCCGCCGTATACCGCCCGTACGCGATGCCGCCGATCGCGATGAGCACTGCGGCGGCGGCCTGAGACCAGACGCCGGCAAAGCGGCCGGGCCGACGCGCGACGCGCCACTCACCGGTGTCGATGACGCCGTCCGTGCGCAATGCTGGCGCAAGAGATTCCCAATTGCTCAATGGCGCGCCGATCCGCGCCTGCTCCGCCATCGCGAGCGATCGAATGTTTCGGTAAGCCGCTCGTTCGGTCGCGCACCGCTCGCACGAGGCGAGATGCGCGAGCTCCGCTGGGGTCGGCGGCTCATCGAATAGCGCCGCGAGGCGCTCATCAGGCAGGTGCGGCATGTCCACTGTCAGTCCTCGAATTCTGTGCATCAGAGACTACATCCACGAGATGGGCGAGAAGCTTTCGGAGCTTCGCCCGGGCTTTGAAGAGTTGTGACTTGGAGCCGCCCGCCGTGATGCCGAGATCGCGAGCAATCTCCTCGTGCGTGAATCCTTCCACATCGTGTAGAACGAAGACTGCGCGCGCGCCCGGTGAGAGCTTGGCCATCGCCTGCTCGATGGAGGCAGCAAGGAAGGAGCGATCGGTGTCCATTTCGACGAACGCGCTGTCTTCCTCGATGTCCGACTCGATACCGGCAAGACGCCGCGTCTTCCGGAGTGCGTTGAGCGTTCGATTAACAGCGATGCGGTGTGCCCACGTTCCGAACTGCGAATCCCCCCGATAACTGGGCAGCGCGCGAAAGATCTGGATCCAGACCTCCTGTGCGATGTCCGCCGCCAAATCCTGGTCGTTCCCAACCAGCCGACGCACCACGAGATCGATGTGCGGAGCGTGGCGCGTCCACAACGCCCGTAGCGCCGCCTCATCTCCTTCGATTGCCTGGCGAATCGTGAGAAGCTCGACAGTCACGGTGAATTGGTCACTCGCGAGGGGGGAACGGTTGCTGGCGGTGATCCGTGGTCAATGGTCGGTGGTCAGTGCCAGGGTCGCTAGTGACCGACCGCCAACCACCGACAACCGATCACCAACCACAAGCGTTTGCTCGTCCGACCGGGGAGTCGTAGTGTTTGTTACTCTGCTGTTATCGGCGTTAACGCTCGCCACCGGTGGCCCCGGTGGACGTGGTGGCGACGGTCTGCCCGTCAAAGCCCCGCGCACCGTCGGCATGTCCGCTGCGCGATTGGCGAAGATCGATCACGTCGTCATGCGCGGGATCCAGGCGGGCGGCTACCCCGGAGCCGCAGTGGTCGTCGGGCGCAAAGGAGCCGCCGTTTGGCAGCGCGGCTTCGGCCGGCTCGACTGGTCGGAGGAAAGCTCCACTGTCGATCCCACCGAGAGCCTTTACGACCTCGCGTCGCTCACCAAGGTCGTTGGTACGACGACCGCGCTCATGATCCTCTACGACGAGGGGAAGGTCCACCTCGACGATCCGGTTTCCAAGTACATTCCCGAATTCTCCGGTGGCGAGAAGGACCTCGTCACGCTGCGGCTGCTCCTCGAACACCGTTCGGGCCTGCCGGCTGGGCGCGATCTCTGGCGCATCGCACGAACGCCTGACGAAGCGCGTCAATCAGTCATCGAGACGCCGCTCGCGTACCACCCGGACCAATTCTACGAGTACTCGGATCTCGGTGCCGACATGCTCGGCTTCGTCGTCGAAGCGGCCTCGGGACAGCGGCTCGACCAGTTCCTCGCCGATCACGTTTGGAAGCCGCTCGGCATGGACGACACGTTCTTCAAGCCCGCCGATTCTCTACGCCATCGGATCGCTCCCACCGAGGTCAACCCGCCTCGCGGATATCCGCTGCGCGGCGAGGTCCACGACGAGAATGCGTTCTCCCTCGGCGGAATCGCTGGGCACGCGGGACTCTTTAGCACTGCCTCCGATCTCGCCGTCTTCGCGCAGATGATGCTCAACGGTGGACAATACGGCGGCACGAGGTTGATCGCGGATTCGACAGTGAGCCTGTTCACGACGCGCGCGGCACGCACGCGGGCACTTGGCTGGGACACATGCGCCGGGGACGGAAGCTGCGGCAAGTACCTCAGCGAGCGTGCCTACGGCCACACAGGCTTCACCGGCACGTCGCTCTGGATCGATCCGGATCGCGACATGTTCGTCATTCTCCTCACCAACCGCGTTCACGCCGCTCGGGCACGCCGCCCAGCGAAAGTGATCGCCGACGTCCGCGCTGACCTCTCGGACGCGGCGGCGCTGGCGGTGATGGACGACCCCGATGGCGTGATGCAGATGCCGGCCAAGTTCCGCGCTGATCGCGCGATTGGTTGGAACCGGCCAGAGCGGGTCGCCCGGTCGCGGCACGGTCGGATTCACACGACGGTGAGCGCGGGACGTATCGGGAGTAAAGTGCATAGCGCGAAGCGACCAAAGGCGTCGAGCGCCAAGTCGTCCAAGGCCGGGCACTCCAGCTCCAAGAAGAAGCCCGCGGCGAAACACACGACCAAGCGACCGGTTCGGAAGAGCTGAGGCTTTGTCAGTACATCCAGCCTAGGCCGATGTACACGGAGGCGGTCGATTCGCTCGAGTGTCCAACGTCCGTGGCGACGATAAAGCTCGGTCCAATTCCAACGCGTACGCCGCCGCCGTAGCTCGCGTGCAAGTCGCTGAACGCGTTCTCGATCCTGAAATGGTCCTGCCACACGCGGCCCGCATCGACAAATCCGCTCAACGCCAGGAATGAGCCGCGCCCCAAGAGCGAGAAGTCGACAGCGCGCCAACGCAACTCCGAGTTGCTGAGAAGGAGCGCCTTACCGATGTATCGATCCTTCGGAATTCCACGAATGCTGCTCGAGCCGCCCAATCCCTCCCCCTGCTTGAAGGAAGACTGGATCGTCGACAGCTCGTCGAAGGGTGCGACACCCTGAATTCCCTGCGCGATGATGCGCTGCGCAAAAGTAAGTCGCGCTGTCACGGGGACGTATTTGCGCGCGGTCGTTGTCCAGCGTGTGAAGCCTTCGGTGGCGCCGACGCGTTTGGTTACGCGCTGGAGGAGCACCTCGGCCCACGTCCCGTTGTGGGGTGAGATCTCACGATCGCGCGTGTCCCACAGCAGGCCTGCACGCACATAATTCGCCCGCTCGGGCGCCGGCGTGCGTCCGCCAAGCTCGTTTGCCAACAGCGTGGTGCCTGAATCGAACGGCGTGAGATCGATAGTCGAGCGGGCGAATCCGACGCCAAAAAGGACTCTCGCCGCCGAGGAGGTACCGATGCGATGCTGGAAATCGGCAGTTGCTCGGACGCGCGCGCGTCCGAAGCGGTAGTAGTACGAGTTCGGCGCACGCTCGGCGTTCTGATCATGAACCGTCTCGTTACCAACGCCATAGTAGGGCTCAGCCAGTTGGCGCTCGCTGCCGACAAAGGCACTGACGCGCCACTCCTGGGGCAGCAATGTCGGCGCATCGAAAAAGAGCGTCATGTCTCGCCGTCCCTTGCTCGTGAACAGCACGAGAGGCTGAATCGTGAATCGATAGGGACGGACCCCCACGCCATAGTTATAGAGTTCGGCCGCCGCGCCGATTCCAAATCCTTCGTCGGCGTCGAAGTTGAGGGCGGGAACCCCCGAGCGTTCCCAGCCTCGCTGGATCCGCTGATGCGACGTGCTGTCGGCCCGAACATCGCTCTGTTGAGCATCGACACGGACGGCAACCGCAAGCGCGGCGCAGATGCTTAGGTAGGGACGCATGATTCGCGGGCTCCGGCGAGGGTTGAAAACCGACCGCAATACTGCGTTTCTCGCTCGGCAGCCTCTATCCGCGACGTGACGTAGGTGATTAATCGAACTGACGTAGTACGCGATTGCGGCGGCATTCAGGGATCGGTCGCCGGCGTCGACGATCGGCCGCGCTTTGCGGCGCGCCGGACGCACCGAGGTGGCGTGGCTACGGCATGGATAGTGGCCCGACTTCCCCATTTCCGCCCGGCCGACGATCTTGCGAGAGGCGATGATGAGCGACGATACGCGGGACCAACCCAGCGCCGACGGCGCGGCGATGCCTGATCCAGAAGAGACGGCTGAGCAGGCGCCGTTGCCTAACGAGGCGACGGGCGAGGCGTCGGCGATCAATCCCGATCAGGTGAAGCTCGCACTGCGAAAAGTGAAAGACCCGGAGTTGGGGCTGAACATCGTCGACCTTGGTCTGGTCTACGACATCTCCATCGACGAGAACAACATTCACGTCGACATGACGCTCACCTCGCCGGGGTGCCCAGCCGGTCCGCAAATCATGACGGATGTCGAGCGTGCGCTGCAGGCTCTTCCCGGCGTCGGCGATGTCGAGATCAATCTCGTCTGGTCGCCGTATTGGACGCCGGAGCGAATCGAGCCGCGCGTGCGGGCTTACATGGGGTTGTGAGCGCTTTGTTCGGCCTTACGATGTGGCGCCAGGGCGGCGAGGAACGCGGGGCCCAGTTCCTCGACCTGCCATTGACGTAATTCCGGAATCTCCCGCAGCCCTTCCATCGTCGTCGGATTGCGTCGTGCTACGGCCTCGAGCCGATCGCGCGAGCACAGGACGCCCGGATCCAAGTCCAGACGCGTCGCCGCGGCGTCGCGCACCGTGCGCAAGGCTGTCGCCCGAGCATCGAAGTCCGGATCACGCTCCCAACGGACTGCTTTCGGGAATCTTGGAAGGTCCGCATCAGGTAGCTCCACGCCACGTTTGACCGCCTCGAGAACGTCCGGTGCGGCGCGCTCGAGGAGAGAGCGCGGCATCCCCTTCACGCCCGACAAGCCCTCACGCGTCGTCGGTCGCAGTCGAGCGATATCGAATAGCGGGTCATTGCCGATTACCCGGAACGTGGCGCGATCAGCGCGACGAGCGACCTCGTTGCGCCAATTCACGAGCTCGCGAAGCACCGCTAGCTCGCGCCTGTTGAGATCGCGCGCTCCTTTGATGCGAAGAAATGCGGTCGACTCGTCTTCGTCCTGCCATCGCGTCTGCTCGAGCCGCGCAAATTCTTCGCGCGCCCAGCTCCATCGTCCGGCGCGCTTCAGATCTTCGGCCAGGCGATCGCGCAATCCGAGCAGATGCATCGTGTCTTGCGCGGCGTACTCTAACATGTCGGGTGTGAGCGGCCGCATCGACCAGTCGGCGCGTTGGTGCTTCTTGTCGAGCTTCACGCCGAAGTATTTCTCGAGTAGGGCAGCAAGCCCGAAAGCGCGCATACCGAGGAGCTGCGCGGCGACACGGGTGTCGAAGATGTTGCGCACCTGCCATCCGTAATCCCGGCGCAGCAGCCGCAAATCGTAGTCCGCGTCGTGGAAAACGACTTCGACGTTAGGATCTTCGAGCACCCTGCCTAACTCTTCGGGCGCCCCAATCGGCAGCGGGTCCATGACCGCCGTTTGATCGCGCGTGCTGAGCTGCAGTAGATAGATGCGGTCGACGAATCGATGAAAGCTGGCGCCTTCCGTGTCGAGTGCGAGCAGATCGACATTTTCGATCGACCGCAGGAAGCGGGACGTGTCTTCGGCGGTGTCGAGATAGATCGCTTTGTGCCGCATCGTGAGGTGACGGGTCCGGAGACTAATGTAGCCGACGCTGGAAAGGCGGGACGAAGGCACTCCCCTTGCCCCCTGAGACGACTCGTGGAACCCATTCGCAAGGACGACGACACTCTGGCTCGGCCGGCCCTCACGGCAAGTGCGGACGCCACCCCCTTGTACACCGAGCGGCGGCGACGATCGGTTGGTTGGCGCAGCAAGGACGTGTTGCGCACCGCGGCGCTGGTCATGGCGATGTACATCGGCGTTCGACTGCTCTGGTTTGCCAATCCCCTATTCCTCACCGCCTTCCTCGGTGTGCTTTTCGGGTTGGCCGTGTCAAGCGGCGTCGACCGCTTGGCTCGATGGCGGATCCCGCGGGGCGCGGGTGCGGCGCTGATCGTTCTGATGTTCATCGGGGCGTTGGCGGGCTTCGGAGCCTGGGTCGCGCCGACGATCCGTGCTCAATCGGTCGAGCTTCGGCGTCGACTGCCCGAATCGATCGATCGCCTGGAGGCGTGGGCAAACCGGCACAACGGCGGAATAATCGGGAGCATTCTCACGCCAGCGGCTCCGGCAGCGCGGCGCGACTCGGCGCAGACGACGAGTGCTTCCCGGTCGGCCACGGGAGCCGGTCCGCCGTCACCCGACGATACCACGCGAGCAACGCCGCTGCGGCAGCGCATCAGCGAACAGATGAGCGGAGCTACGCGCTACCTCTTTCCATTTCTGTCGTCCACGTTCGCGGTCATTGGCGGCATCTTGATCATCATTTTCCTCTCGATCTACATCGGTGCCGACCCGGAGTTGTACCACCGCGGGTTGATGCAGCTCTTTCCGCGACGCGCCCGCCGTCGGGCCGGCGAGGTGCTGTCGGCGATGGCAACGGTCCTCCGTCGATGGTTGCTGACGCAGCTGATCGCAATGCTGGTCATCGGGAGCGTCACGACCATCGTCCTGCTGTTGTTAGGCGTCAAGGCAGCGTTCGCGCTCGGTATTCTCGCCGGTCTGCTCGAGTTCATTCCGACCGTCGGCCCCATTCTCAGCGCGTTGCCCGCCATCGCGATGGGCTTCCTGGATTCGCCCGAGAAGGCACTCTACGTGGCTTTTGCATTCTGGGGCATTCAGTTCGCCGAGAATCATCTATTGATTCCACTGTTGATGAAAGGTGGAGTCGATGCACCACCGGTGTTGACGATTCTCTCACAGGCACTCATGGCCCTCTTGTTCGGTTTTCTCGGACTGATGTGCGCGGTACCGCTACTCGCCGCGGCGATGGTCGCGGTGAAGATGCTCTACGTGGAGGCGGTCGTCGGCGAAAGAGTTGCCGTAACGAACGAGAATCCGGCGAAGGACGCCGCGCCGGCGTAAGGGCGACGCAACATGATCGACGCCGCGACGGCATCCGACGCGTCGCTGCCGCTTCTGCATCGCTTCCCCGCTCTCGCTTCACTGCCGCGAGCGCACCTCGGCCAATTTCCAACACCGGTCGAGCGGGTGAACGACATCGCGCCCGGCCTCTGGGTAAAGCGCGAGGACCTGGCGGCTGAACCGTTAGGCGGCAACAAGCTGCGCGCGCTCGAATTCTTGCTCGGTGCCGTTCGGCCGGGAGATCGTGTGACGACGGTCGGTGCGACCGGATCCACGCACGTTCTCGCCACGGCCGTGTACGCGCGGCAGCTGGGCGCGGGGTCCCTCGTGTATCGGTGGCGGCAGGAGCCGAATGCGGTAGCACAGCGCGTCGCCGAGCGTATCGCGGCGACGGCCGATGACGCGCCGGTGGTGCGAGGTGTCGCGGTCGCGTACGCCCGTGCCTTCGTCGCGCGGTTGCGCGGTGCGCATTGGATTCCCGCCGGTGGCAGCGTGCCACTCGGCGTGCTCGGCCACGTGAATGCCGGTCTCGAGCTCGCATCCCAGATCGCGGCGGGCGAGCTGCCGGTGCCGGACCGCATCGTCGTGCCGCTCGGCACCGGCGGAACAATTGCCGGTCTCGCTCTCGGTCTCTCGATTGGCGGCGTGGCGAGTGAGATCATCGGTGTTCGCGTCGTGCCGCGCATCGTCGCCAACGAATTCCGCGTGCGGCGGCTCGTTGCGAGCACATCGCGACTGCTGGAGCGCCTGACGAGTGAGCGCGTGCTCGAACGAAAGGCGGTTGGAGTAAGCATTAGCCACCATTTTTTCGGCGGCGCCTATGGGCGACCGATAGCGGCCGGCAATGCCGCAGCGGAGCGCTTCGCGGACCTCACTGGAGTAATTGTGGACGCGACCTACGGCGCCAAGGCCCTTGCCGCCGCCGTCGCCCTTGCCAAGGAGCATCGCGGAACGACGCTCTTCTGGCTCTCCTTCGACGGACGCTGGCTGCGCCGCGATCCCGGCACAACGGCGCAGCCGGACGTCGTTGCACTCGCGTAGTGGGAGTGCCATCGTTCGCGATCTCCCGCTCCTCTGGCAAGAAAGGCAAATGTCAACGCTTCCGGAAGTCCGCTTTCACATCTATCCGACCGACTGCGACATGCTCGGGCATCTCAATCATGCGACGATGCTCAACTTTCTCGAGCGGGCTCGATGGGCACTGCTGGAGCCCCAGATCGACGTACGGCATTGGGCGAGACAGCCTATTTTCTCAGTCGTGCGACACGTCGACATCGACTATCTGGCGCAATCGCTTCCCGGCGAGGATCTCGTGATTCGCTCTGGTCTGCTCGCGGTGAAGAACACGAGCTATATCGTACGCCAGGAGGCGCACAAGGTCGGTTCGGATCTGCTTGTGGCGCGGGCGAACATCGTGTTCGTAACGATCGGGCACGATGGCCGTCCGGTGCGCGTGCCTGACGAGTGGCGTACGATGCTGCCGCAGTGGCCAGATCCAGAGTGACGTTGGCCAGCTGACCGTGATCGCGCACGTCGGGAACGCGAGTGTCGCCTACGACGACATTGGCGAAGGAACGCCGGTCGTGTTCCTCCATGCCTTCCCACTCGACCGCAGGATGTGGGCGCCGCAGACCAGCGCGCTTGCCGGACAGCGCCGGTGCCTGACGATCGACACGCGGGGATTCGGCGGCTCGACTGCGGTCGGTCCGTTCAGCGTCGATCGTTATGCGGACGACGTTGCCGCTGTGCTCGACGCCGCGGGCGTCACGCGAGCCGTCGTTGTTGGACTCTCGATGGGGGGCTACGTCGCCTTCGCGCTCTGGCGGCGACAGCCAGGACGCGTCCGTGCGCTCGTGCTGGCGGATACCCGAGCGGGTGAGGACAGTCCGGAGACGCGCGATCGACGTCGTGAGCTCATCCACGTCGCGCAGACCGAGGGAAGTGTGGCCGTCGCCGAACTGCAACTCATCGGTCTCGTCGGTAAGACAACGCGAGAGCGGCGCCCGGACATCGTTCACGGCGTGAGAGAGAACGCCGTGCGCGCTAGCGTCGACGGGACCATCGGCGCGCTCGAGGCGCTCATCGCGCGGCCGGATTCAACCCCCACTCTCTCGAGTATATCCGTGCCGACATTGATCGTCGTCGGCGAAGAGGATGTGTTGACGCCCCCAAAGGAGGCGCGCGCCATACACGCTCTCGTTTTCGGCAGTCGCCTCGAGGTGCTGGCGCAGGCGGGCCACCTCAGCAACGTCGAGCGACCAGCCGCGTTCAACGCCGTGCTGGGCGAATTCCTCAGCGCCATCGAGAGCGACTAGCCCCGTTACTTTGTAGCCATGTCCTCCCCGGATGTCGCGCCAATTTCCGCCGCCGAGCGGACGCGCAGCGCGCGCATCGGCGCGCTGCTCTTTCGCAACCGTAGTTGGCTCCCCGTCCTCTTCATCGGCGTACCGCTGCTCGTCCCAGGGCACATGACGGCGACGGGCTGGATCGTCGGCGCGGTCGCGATCATCGCCGGCGAGTGGATTCGACTGGCCGGCGTTGCGGCCGCCGGCACGGTGACCCGCCGGCGCTCACGCACCGTGCAGCGCCTCGTGACGTACGGAGTGTTCGCCTGGGTGAGGAATCCGCTCTATGTCGGCAACTTCCTCATCTGGATGGGCTTCACGGTGATCT